>JAZFSJ010000157.1:0-3691 GCA_036446115.1 Thermodesulfobacteriota bacterium
GATGGTACGTTGAAGCATTGTTTTTGATAAACGGGGTACTATGGCAATTTCCTGTCCTTAAAAGGCGTTTAATCATGAGCTATCAAAAACCATCTGGTCGCCTCGACAAAATACAGCAGAAAAAAAAACTCTTAAATCTCTGTCTTCTAAAAGAGACACTCCGATTGAGAAAAGCAGCACGCGACCCATCTTTTACCTCATATGCCTGGTTCTCCTGATACTACTCGTCTATTTCAACTCCCTTCACAATCAGTTTGTATTTGATGACATCCCCCTCATCCGCGACAATCCTTCCATCAGAGATTTGCAAAAAATTTCCCTCCGTCTCACCTCCGGTGTTGACAAAATTCCCTATAGACCCCTGAGGTGGATATCACACGTCATTGACTATCAATTTTCCGGCCTTAATCCAATTGGCTACCACATCTCCAATATTACTTTTCACGTCCTCACATCGATTTTAGTCTACTTAACCATCACCTCGTTAGTAGGAAACCCTCGCATAGCCCTTTTCGCTGCATTCCTCTTTGCCGTTCACCCTGTCCATACTGACAGTGTTACCTATATTTCAGGAAGGAGGGACATTCTCTCCACTCTCTTTTATATTCTCGGGTTTTATCTTTTTTTAGAATCAAGGAAGAGGAAGCGTTTGAAATTGTTAATCCTTTCCTTTGCTGCCTATCTCCTCGCTATCTCCGCCAAGGAAATGGCAGCTACTCTCCCCGCCATCTTTTTTTTTCATGATATCATTCACAGCCTTCCTGATAAAGGATCTTTTACTAAGAGGTTATCAGCCGCCTTTAAAAAAACCATATCCAGCTATAAATTCTTATACTCCTTCTTCTTCGTAACGGCTATCCTCTTCACCTGCTTTAAAGTATTTATAAAATCACCCTCTAATAAAGAGGGTCTCTACGGAGGCAATCTTTACATTCAGCTACTCACGGTATGTAAAATACTCGTTTACTACATTAAACTGCTTCTCTTCCCCATCAACCTGATAGCTGACTATTCCTTCAATGCTTTCCCCCTACCTCGTTCTCTGTTTGAACTAGGAACACTTTTTTCCCTTACGGCACTACTCACCATCGCATTTCTTACTGTAAAACTCCTCTCAAGAAACAAAATTATAGCCTTTTCCCTGATCTGGTTTTTTGTCACCCTGCTGCCGGTATGCCACATCTTTCCTCACCACGAGCTATTAGCTGAACACTATCTCTATCTTCCATCCTTTGGTTTTGTTCTGCTCACGGCCATAGTCTTTGAACGACTACTCACCTCCACCAAATGGAGGAACTACATCTATATTTCCTTTGCTTTAATCATTCTCCTTTTCTCTATCAGAACGTTTTATAGAAATTACGATTGGAAAAACAGTTTTACCATCTGGAAGAAAACGACCAAAACTGTTCCCAACTGTGTGAGAGCTTTAAACAATTTAGGAATTGAATACTATAAGCGGAAGAAATTCCCACGAGCGAAAGCACTCTATCAGAAAGTACTATCGATCCAACCCGCATACGAAAAGGCTTACTACAATCTAGGTAACCTTTACAAAGAAAAAGGGCAATTTGATCAGGCATTGGAAATCTATGAAAAAGCGGCACAACTGGACCCTGGAAATTATAGATACCACAATAACTTGGGAAATGCCTATGCCATGCAAAAGCTCTATAAAAAAGCCATTAAAGAATACAATCTCACCTTGAAGTTAAAGCCAGGCTATGAATCGGCCTACAACAATGTGGGAAACGTATATCGGACTTTAGGAAAATTTGATCTAGCCATTACCAGCTATCAACAGGCCATAGAAATAAAGCCCTCTTATGCTGATGCTCACCTTAATCTAGCCAATACCTATGCCTCTCTCAAACAATATGATAAATCAATCCAAACCCTAAAAAATTATTGCCAAACAAATTACCATAATCCCTATATAACTAATAACTTAGGAAATCTTTACACTAGAGCAGGACAGTATGATAAAGCTATTAAAATGTATGCACATACTATAAACCTTCTACCTACTTTCCCAGACCCCTATCTAAACCTGGGCAACCTCTATCTGGGAAAGCTGAGTGATAATGCAAAAGCTCTTCACTACTTTGAAAAATATCTTGAACTGGCGCCTCGCCGCCCTAGTTCAGATAGTGTGAGGGAAAAGGTTCGCGAGCTTGAAAAGGAAGGTGTGGAATAGGAAATGTGTTAAAGAGTTTCGTAGAACAGGCTGAAATTTGCTTTTCAATTACTTCTTATAATATTTCTCTATTAATCTTTGATGGGAGAGAAAGGCTACAGGAGGTAACGCGTTAAGGTCAAAAAATTCTGCCTCTTGGGCATCATCCCCCGCTTTCAATTCCCCACCCAGAATTTTTACACTGTACCCAAAAATGAGTATCGCTCCATAATACCGGCCCTTTTGAGAAAAGAAATCAATTAAACCCTCAATTTCTCCTTGAAGACCGGTTTCTTCTTCAAGTTCTCTTAAAACCGCTTCTTCAATACTTTCATCAATTTCTATAAAACCACCAGGTAAGCACCACGCACCTCGAGCTGGTTCTACCGAACGCTTAACCAAGAGTAATTGATTTCTGTGATTGTGCACCAGCACCGCAACAGCAGGCAGAGGATTTTCATAATTAATCCTGTCACACTTTGCACAATAACCGTGTCCCCTTCCTCCCAAGGGTTTTTCAACCAATTTCTCTCCACAATAGGGACAAAACTTTTTAACTCCCATAAAAAATCCTTACGTGAGAACACTCCAGAAGACCAAAAATAATTCAAGCAATCTCTTGCTCATGATACCATTAAAGTAAATTTTTTCTCACATAATCAGCCGCATTCTTGAAGATTTTAACTCCCATTCCCTCCTCAGGAAGGTGTTCCCGGGTCCAACGTGGATGATTAGTATAGTGCAAGTAACCTTCAGGGTGCGGCATCATTCCAAGCAATCTTCCGCTCTCATCACAAATACCGGCTATACCATCTACAGACCCATTGGGATTAAAGGGATATTTCCCAGTCCAACTCCCATAATCATCACCGGTATAGTGCATCACTATGTGCGACCGGTCATGGAGCCTTTTCAAAACAGAACTATCTTTTACAACAAACTTACCCTCTCCATGCCTCACCGGAAGATAGCTTTTCTCAATGCCTTTCGTAAACACACAGGGATTTTCCTGATTGACCTTCAGATGAACCCATCGATCCTCAAATCTTCCTGAATCATTGAAGGTTAAGGTAACCCACTGAACAGTATAATCCCGATCAAATCCCGGCAGCAAACCCAGTTTTACCATCAACTGAAAACCGTTACATACACCGAGGATTAATCCCCCTTTCTCTACAAAGTGTAAAAAATGATCAAACAGTTTCTCCTCGCTGTCTTCAATTACCGCATGCTTAATACGATTAGCATTCGCCTTAGCAGCGCCGAGATCATCCCCATCCAAAAACCCCCCCGCCAGATTGAGAAAATGATAGTCATTCAGTTTCCTCTCTCCATAAATGAGCTCACTGATATGAACAATATCGACCTGATCAAATCCCCCCAGCTTACAGCCATGGGCCATCTCCATCTCGCAGTTGGTTCCGTTACCCGATATCACTATTGCCTTTGACTTTTGAGACACGTCTTTCACCATGTTTAACCCAGAATTTGCAGTAGCCATCTACTGCGGCTTGA
>JAZFSJ010000158.1:0-3982 GCA_036446115.1 Thermodesulfobacteriota bacterium
TGGGAGAATGGATATATAGAGTCATTCAATGGCAAGTTAAGGGATGAACTGCTCAACCGAGAGATATTTACCACATTAACTGAAGCCAGGGTATTGATAGAACAGTGGAGGAAGGAGTACAATCATATCCGACCGCATAGCTCGCTTGGTTACCGGTCACCTGTTCCTGGGGCTAGACTATTGGTGGCTCTAACTTAAAGAGTGGTACAACTACTGGGGGCAGATCAGGACAGGCATTGGAATTCCTATTTAATGAGGTAAAGTAACGATGCGTATATGGGACAGGTATGCCAACTTTGTGTATCGATTAGCCACCAGTAGTTTAAAGCTCAGGATAATTTTTACAGGTCCGGGGATTATATTATTCGCTAGCATAGTAGTTTTATTTGTCCTTGCTTCTACTTGGGTGGATAGAAGATTAATTTTATTTCATTTCGAGCCCCCTTTGTGGATTCTGATATTGTCAATAATTATAGTAATTTTAGGTGGGCTGATATGTATGTGGACGGCTTTTGCTTTCATACGAACCAGAGGTACGCCTGTTCCTTTCAATCCACCACCAAAGTTGATTGCAACCGGTCTGTACAGATATAGTAGGAATCCTATGCTGCTTGGTTTGTTCATAGTCCTACTGGGTTTGGGACTTCTTTTAGGCTCATTGTCCTTGATTTTTATTTTCACGCCACTCTTTATTCTGATCAACGTATTTTATCTCAAGGCTATTGAAGAGAAAGAGATGGAGAAAAAATTTGGAAAGCAATATCTAGAATACAAGAGAAAGGTGTCCATGTTTTTCCCAAACTTCAAAAGACATGCTATTTCAAAAATACAACCAAGGAGGTGAGTGACGTGGAGAACTTGAAAATTAAGCATTACTGGTATAACGCTTTTATTGTCCAAAATGACAAGGTTAAAATTGCCATTGACCCCGGACAGAATCTTTGGTTGTTCAGCCTTGGAAGTCTGATTCCGAAGTCTGACTGGAGTGATATAACCCATATTCTGGTCACGCATGGTGACCCTGACCACGAATGGAATACCGACAGAGTGGCCGAAGCCTCGGGAGCCCCTGTCATCTGTGGCAAAAACTTAGTCAAAAGAGTGGGATCTGAAACGCTCCTTCTGGCACCACGCGGTCGTGGGGTAAAATATGACACTCATCTTAAAAAGGTATATCCGCTGGATGTTGGCGAAGCTGTAACTCTGGATGGTGTTACCATTGAGGGGATCAAAGCCGTGCATGGTCCCATCGCCATAAAAATCTTTGGTCGGCGAATTGAACAAAGACCTGGTCCGGGTGAGAGAGTCGGTCTCGGTGCCATGGGATTTAAAATTAGTATTGGTGACAAAGTCATCGTTAATCTGGGAGATACGCTATTACAAAAGGAGTGGTCAGGCTTAAGACCAGACGTATTGATGATTCCTATTGGTGGATTGGGTGGAAACGTGTGGACGATGGATGAGGTGGAGGCACTAGAGGCAGTGAGATTAATATCACCCAAAAAGGTTATCCCCTGCCATTACAATGCTTCTTTCCTTTGGATCAAGAATGCAGCTCCCGTAGACGAGCAACTTTTCAAGCGTGGAGTGGAGAAGATGGGGATTGATTGTATCATCATGAAAAATGGAGACGAAATACTTGTATAAATCCGATTAGGAATCCCAACCAGTATGAAAGGAGGCTGCACATGACTGAAAACACAAAAGACAATCATTTTAATAAGCGGTTGAGGCTAGACCTGCTGAAACATATCGTGCACTGCTTTCTATTCAGCTCTAAGAGGAGTCAGTACTCTTTCATCTAACCACCAGCGTGATCCTAATCCTATCAATGTTGGTCGGATGCGGCCCTTCGACTGAAGATCTCGAAGCGGTTGAATACACACCCCTAGCCGGGGATGATTTGAAGGTTTCGACACCCGCAGAGCAGGGATTGGATCCGATGCTGGTGACGGAGTTATATTACAATGCGGATAAATTGGAGACCCTCTATAGCTTGATGGTTATCAAGAATGGTCATCTGATAGCTGAAGGCTACTTCAATGAAGGGTCGGTTGAGCAGAAAGACCGGTTGCAATCCGTGACGAAGAGTTATGGAAGCACGAATTGGCGAATATCAACCTTGTGGGCAAGTTCATTAAATCCTTACCGAAGGAGTGACGAGAGAATTTGATGCCAGTCTCTTGGCCAGAGAGATAGTCTTACATACAAGAAATCAGACATTACAGTGGAGGTTATCAAAATGATGAACAAGCAGACAATATTGATTACTGGAGCGACCGGAAGCATTGGGGGAGGTGCTGCAGTCGCGCTGGTAAAACGTGGCGCTAGAGTTGTATTACTCGGGCGTAAACTCGAAAGATTAGAAGCCAGGGCGGATTCTATCCGTGTCGCTCTATCTGAAGCCCGGATCGAGTGCCAGGCTACGGACATTGCCACGTTAGTAGTCGACTTCTCTGATATGGAGTCTGTGAGGCTCGCGGCTGCGGAGGCTATGAACCGATTTCCGATGATACATGGACTGATACTATCTGCTGTCGCTCCTATCGCCCTAGTCCAAAATGGTCCGAAGATCCTGCCCAGCGGTCATGAGGTGATGTTTGCTACGAACGTGATGGGGCCGTTCCTGCTCACCCAGCTGTTGTTAGAGAGGATGCAGCAATCAGACGGATTGGTCCTTCACGTGGTTGCACCACACCATAAAGAAATCGACTGGGATGATCTTGAAACCATCAGAAATCACGGGGCAGAGACTTCATTCAACAGGACCAAGACATGCAACCGGGCGATCGCAGCGGAGTTGGCTCGACGTTATGCTGGAAAGATCGCCTCTGTAGCATTCAATCCTTGGTTCATCATCGATAAAACAGATCCAGAATTAAAGAAAAGGTGGCCAACTGGATTTATGGGTTTCTACTGGAATGTGATGACGAAAATTATGGCCAAACCACCTGCGGTTGCGGGTGAACCCATGGCGAACCTGATGCTTGCATATAAAGATCGTGGTGCCATCAATGGAGCCTTGTTCAAACTTGATAAACGCGTCGAAAAACCCGATAAGGCAATGAATGACGAGGTATTAGGAAAGAGGTTGTGGGATGAGTTGGTTCTACTAACAGGACTAACGGCTGAATGAAGACCAATAGCTTGTTTTCAGCTGCCGTCTCAGGCATCGTTTTTCAGCCATGCGAATGGAGGTAAGTACCATGAGTAAAGATAGTCAAATTGTGGAATCTTAAATAAGGAAGCTTACGTTGTCTGTGCTATTTACTCCTTTGCCTCGCTTTCTTTAGTCTCATTCCAAAGAAAAACCGCACAATATTGATACGTCTTACGAGTAATTCATATATCGCCATGATCTGAGCGGAGGAAACCACAATGAATATTTGCTAACATTTTTGCTAACGAACTGTTTAGCACGGTACAACACTGGAAAGCACTATTAGGCACGAAACTCACAACGTGCGTGAAACAAGACAATAGTGGATGTCACTCTAAGGTACAGGGCAGCACAATACGCCTGTATCTTTTAATCAGGGTGTCACAGGTTCGAGACCTGTACGGCCCAGCTAAGGGGACTCGAACCTTAGTATACTAACACAAAGGTTTTGGAGAAGGTTTTAGTTCTACCTTTTGATATACACCGTCCACTTAGCTTCAAAAATCGACCACATACTGTATGGAACAGGGAACCAGTTTTATTCTTTCATATTTGCCGAGCTGAAGTAGTGTATCATCTTGTGGTTGTGAGTCTACATTGTCTTACGTTGCCTTACGAGCAGCACTGAAAAAATAACTAAGGCCACTATTATGACTCATATGTAAATGCTCTTTTTATCAATCTATTGCTTCAAGTAAAATCTCCATTAGATACTCTTTGATTTTCAACATGTTTTCATAACTGTAACTGGTAGGATAGTGACTTAAATTCAAGGACATGGTATTCCCAAAAGTTACAGCTCCCATTACTTTTTCGGCAGAA
>JAZFSJ010000159.1:0-5267 GCA_036446115.1 Thermodesulfobacteriota bacterium
ATTCCTTCTGCCTGCGTCCTTCATGGATATGTGGGTTTTATCTTTGGGGCGGTGAAATCAAATCCCTGGTGGTCAACTCCACTGATGCCTATTATCTTTTTGTTATCTGCCATTGTTTCAGGGATAGCAATGTTAATAATAATTTATGTCTTCATTATAAACGTAAGGGGAAAGACAGTTAACATTAAGTGCGTTCAATCACTGTGCAAATACTTCTGGGGTTTTCTCATCCTTGATCTCACCATGGAAGGGTTGGAAGTGCTCAGTATGGGCTATGAGGCAGAAGAGTCCTGGGGAATCATCTCCCAGTTGATTACCGGTAAACTTGCCTTTAGCTTTATCTGGGTACAGTGTCTTATCGGGTCGCTTATCCCCCTTATTCTTTTGGGCATTATTTCTCTACGTAAGTTGAAAGATAATACCGTGATCATGTGTGCCTCTATCTCTTCCTTTCTCATTCTCATCCAGGTCTTTGCCATGCGCTGGAATGTGGTGATCGGCGGTCAGCTCTTTTCCAAGGGCTTGAGGGGATTTACCAGTTATGTCCCTTCCTTTCTGGGAAGGGAAGGGATCCTGGTAGCACTTATCCTCTTCGCTTTGCCCTTTGTCACCCTTTATATAGCGGGTTTGATCTTACCACTCTTTAAAGATGAGGAAGAAGCAGAGGTGAGAGAGAGCAGTAATTGATAAATTGTAAATTAAGAATTATAAATTTGAAGCGGGTTTAAAGAACCCGCTTTTTTATTGGGGTGAAATTTCCGGTCAGCTACTAATTAAGCCCCATACCTATAACCATACCTATGGCAATACCCGGCCCAACAAATATAGCCCCTACCACAATGCCGACAGCCACATTCCTTTCCTCTAACTGTTTGAAGGTATTTAACCCAACACCATAAATACCAGGGTTAAAAGTGCACCGAATATCGCACAGCAAAAGTTTAAGAGTGTGATAGAAAGTTCCATTATCGTAAAACCTCCTTTATGGTATTTATTTTTGAGACATATCCAATAGTTTCTTTACTGCGCCTGTCGGTGACCCGGGACAGCATGCGTTCTATGTTTGTCCATAAATTCTGGTTCACTTCCTGCTTTTCTGCTATAAGGTTTGATTCAGCTATGGCCTGTGCCTTGAAATAGTGCCAGTTAAAACCGAAACCAAAATATCTCTTTGAATATTTCGAGAAGTATTTGTCGTATTTTGTTACCCTGTTGTATCGTTCAAATGTCTAAGCGGGGCAAGGTATGAGAAGCAGGGTGATGAGTACAATTTTTTTTATCATAACCACTGGATAGTCTTGTTTAATAAAATTAGGAGATGACCACTTGTGTATGTACAATTGTATTTACGTACAAGTGCGGTCTTCACTTGTAGCCCTGAGGTTTTCATGTTTGAATAACCTTGCCTTTTTGGATTGTAATAGTTTAAAATAAAGTTGTAAGTTGCGGGATTAGAGAGTCTTATAATAAGAATTAGATGATCCGCAAACTGTAGCCTTCAAAAATAAGTAGAAAAACATGGAAGTCATTACTACCCATATTAATGCTGATTTTGATGCCTTTGCCTCAATGGTAGCGGCAAAGAAGTTATACCCTAATGCCATTATTGCATTTGCAGGAAGTCAGGAGAAGAGCTTAAGAGATTTCTTCTTAAGCTCTGCCCTCTATGCCTTTAAGTGGGAAAAACTTAAGAATATTAAACTTGAGAAAGTGAAAAGGCTTATTCTGGTGGATATACGGCAGAAAAGCCGTATTGGAAAATTCTCAAAGATTGTTAACAAACCGGGTGTTGATATCCATATTTATGATCATCATCCTCCCTCCAGGGATGATATCCACGGTTCTATGGAGGTGGTGAAGGAAGTGGGGGCAACCACAACTATCCTGTGCCAGGTGCTGAAGAAGAAAAAGATAAAAATCTCAGCGGATGAAGCAACGATTATGATGCTGGGGCTTTATGAGGATACCGGCAACCTGACATTTTCCTCTACCCACAAGGATGACTTTTTGGCAGCGGCTCATCTCCTGTCTAAAGGGGCGGACCTTAATCTAATCTCTGATATCCTCACTAAAGACTTTACCGCTGAGCAGATTAGCCTTTTAAATGAGCTGGTTGAGTCTGCCACCACCTATAGCGTTAATGGCATTGATGTGGTGTTGACAAAGGTATCCAGTAATACCTATATAAGTGACTTTGCGGTTCTGGTGCATAGATTGCGTGATATGGAAAATGTTGATGTTTTATGTGCCCTGGCCCGCATGGAAGATCGGGTATATTTAGTGGCACGCAGCAGAAGAAAGGAAGTTGACGTGGGTGAGATAGCAAAAGAATTTGGAGGGGGTGGGCACAGCAGCGCAGCCTCGGCCACTGTTAAAGATTTGACGCTCTTTCAGGTGGAAGAAAAGCTGAAGAATATCCTGCATGACAAGATATCCCCTCCCCGGCTGGCAAGAGATTTCATGTCATATCCGGTAAAAACTGTTGATGCCGATGAAACCTTAAGTAAAGCCGGACTGTTCTTGACCCGCTATAACATCAATGTACTTCCTGTGATTAAGAAAGACCGCCTGGTTGGCCTGATATCCCGCCAGGTGATTGAAAAGGCATCCCATCACGGTCTTAAAGATCTCCCGGTGGAAGAATATATGATAAGAGAATTTTCGGTGGTTGGCCCAGAAACCCCATGGTCCACTATTCAGAAAAATATTATTGAGCACAATCAGAGGTTTCTGCCTGTTACCAAAGGGAAGAAACTGGTGGGAGGAATTACGAGAACGGATCTCTTAAGAGTCCTGCATACTGACCTGACCAAAGAACCCTATCAACCCCCTGGACAGGGTTCTCCCACGTCCCCAAGGCAGAAAAGGCTTCTGACTCACCATATAGGAGAACAGTTACCCAGGAAGATGGTGCGCATGTTGAAGGATTTAGGAGCGGTAGCGGAAGAGATGAAGGTCAATGCCTATGTGGTAGGGGGATTTGTGAGAGATATTTTCCTCCATCGTGAGAATCTGGATATTGACCTGGTGATTGAGGGTAATGGAATTGAGTTTGCGAAGAAGGTGGCTTCAAGACATGATAGTCACGTTAAGACCCACAAAACATTCGGCACGGCGGTAATTACCTTTCCTGATGGTTTTAAGGTGGATGTTGCCAGTGCCCGTCTGGAATACTATGAATATCCTGCTGCACTGCCGCAGGTAGAAATGAGTTCAATCAAACTTGACCTCTACAGGCGTGATTTCACCATCAATACCCTGGCGATTCGGATAAATCCCCCCTTCTTTGGCGAACTGATCGATTTTTTTGGGGCCAGAAAGGACATTAAAGAAAAGACCATCAGGGTAATCAACAATTTGAGCTTTGTGGAGGATCCTACCAGGGTTTTAAGGGCAATCCGTTTTGAGCAACGGTTTGGATTTCGCATCGGTAAGCTTACCTTAAGTCTTATAGAAAATGCGGTCAAACTTAATTTCTTGGAACGTCTGGAAGGGAGAAGGTTTTTATCCGAACTTATACTGATGTTGCAGGAAGATGAGGTCATCCCCAATATCAAAAGGATGAATCAGTTAAATATTCTGCGATTCCTTCATCCCAGGATTGTCTTTGATAGTTCTGCCAGGGGTTTACTGGAAAGAATAAATGAGGTAATCAACTGGTATGAACTCTCTTTCTTAGAAGAAAAGTACGAACGGTGGAGGGTATATTTTCTTGGTCTGATTGATGGCTTGCAGAAAAAAGAAGTTTTAAGCTTATGCACACGTTTGTCCATGAACGGGAAAGAAGAAAAGAAGATGGTGCAATTAAGGGAGCATGCCAGGAAGGTTTTATTAAAGATGGCTAAAAATAAGAATATGAGCAACAGCCAGATGTTTCACCAGTTGCATCCCCTTTCCGCAGAGTGCCTTCTTTATCTAATGGCTAGAGTTACTAAAAAAGAGGCAAAAAAAGCGTTATCAAATTATCTTACCCAGCTTAAACATACCAAGATTAAGACTACAGGGGAAGATTTGAAAAAGTTGGGGCTGCCGCCCGGCAAACTTTATAAGAAAATACTGGATAAACTGCTTGATGCTAAACTGGACGGTAAGGTTAGTAGTAAGAGGGAAGAGACCACTTTTGTAAAAGAAAAATTTCTTGCATAATATCTTTAACTATTTATTTTTATTGTTATTCTTTTGGTCTTAATACGGGCCGGAGAGCCGTAGCCAATAAACGTAACCAAAGTTGCATGTTGATTGACATAGCATGGCTTATCTGGTAGATATAGGGCACTATTTTTAAGGTTTCGAGAGTTGCGAGTATCAAATAACAGGTAACAAAAAAGGTTTTATTATTTAATGTTTACGCTTCAGACTATTCAAGAAATTTTATTACTTATTGTACCCTTTCTTATGGCCATAACTGTGCACGAGTTTTCCCACGGATGGGTGGCAAACAGGCTGGGTGATCCAACTGCCAGATTAGCCGGCAGACTTTCACTAAACCCCATAAAACATTTAGATGTCTTGGGTACTATTACCTTGATTTTAACCAGGCGCATTGGTTGGGCGAAACCGGTGCCCGTTAATCCCCATAATCTCAGAGATCCCAAAAGGGACATGATGTGGATTTCCCTGGCGGGTCCTGGAAGCAATTTTCTGCTTGCTTTAATCTTTGCTATCTTACTGCGGATTATTATCACCATTAAACCTTCTTTTGCAAATCTCATCTTACCTGCTTTAAGTTATCAATTTCCCTCATTGGCAGGAGTCAATCCCTTCGTGGTCTTCTGGGTTATTATCTTCTGGATGATCTGCCTGGGGATGACATTAAATGTTATTTTAGCTGTCTTTAATTTGTTTCCTGTTCCCCCTCTTGACGGGGGAAAAATTCTCCAGGGAATTCTTCCCAGAGATTTATCGATTGCATTTGAAAAGATTGAGCCATATGGTTTTTTCATTCTGATAATGCTTGTATTTAGCGGCATTTTGTGGAGGGTTATCAACCCTCTCTTTAAAATAGCTATGGGTATTCTCTTAAGTATTATCTTGTAAGGATGGGTAAGTGGTGAAAAAACGAGTATTGAGTGGGATGCGCCCCACAGGCAAACTGCATCTGGGTCACTTGCACGGCACCCTGCAAAACTGGATCAAGCTGCAAAATGAATATGACTGCTTTTTCTTCGCGGCGGATTGGCATGCGTTAACCAGTGAGTATGAAAACACCGGGGGGATAAAAGACAGTATCCAGGATATGGTCATTGACTGGCTCAGTGCGGGGATTG
>JAZFSJ010000160.1:0-2288 GCA_036446115.1 Thermodesulfobacteriota bacterium
GCAGGAGGTAAAGGAGAGCGTCTCTACCCCTTAACCAGAGATAGAACAAAACCGGCAGTGCCATTTGGTGCTGTATATCGAATCATCGACTTTACCCTCAGTAATTGCATCAACTCGAATCTCAGAAAAATCTACATCCTTTCTCAGTATAAATCTCTTTCCTTGAACAGACATATCCAATTAGGGTGGAACATCTTGAGTAGCACCCTTGATGAATTTATCATTGTTGTTCCTGCCCAGCAGAGAGTAAATGAACATTGGTATAAAGGGACTGCCGATGCAATCTATCAGAATATCTATCTCTTACAGAAAGAACATCCTGATTTACTACTTATCCTTTCCGGAGATCATGTATATAAGATGGATTACAGGGAGATGATCGATTTTCATCTCAAAAAAGGTGCGGATGTGACAATTGGCGCTGTAGAAATGGATGAGAAATTATCACGGGATTTTGGAGTTGTTGAAATTGACAACGATTATAGAGTAGTGGGGTTTCAGGAAAAACCGGCTTGTCCTAAAACTGTTCCCAACAAACCGGATACTATCCTGGTGTCAATGGGTATCTATATTTTTAATACTGAAATTTTGGTGAGGAAGCTGATTGAAGATGCGAAGAAAGATACGGCCCATGATTTCGGCAAGAATATCCTCCCCGCTATGAGTAATGAAAATCGAGTGTTTGCTTACAACTATGAGGATGGAAAGAAAAATGGACACTATTGGCGGGATGTTGGGACCATTGAATCTTATTTTGAATCCAATATGGATTTGGTCTCTGTTTCCCCTCAGTTAGACCTCTATGACTCTGAATGGCCCATTCATACCTATCAGGGACACTTCCCTCCTGCCAAAACCGTATTTAACGAAAGTTTTGAGGGGGGGCGAAGAGGAGTCGCTTTAGAGTCTTACATTTCAGGGGGGTGTATTATCAGTGGGGGAGAAGTTAAAAGGTCGCTTTTGTCTCCCAATGTGAGGGTCGATAGCTCCGCCCAGATAGAGGATTCTATCCTGCTGGAAGGTGTGTGGGTGAAGAAGCAGGCAAAGATTAGAAAAGTCATTATCGATAAAAATTCGGAGATTTCTCCTGGAATGAGGATCGGTTACGATCTCGAAGAAGATGCTAAGATGTTTACGGTGACTGAATCGGGTATTGTAGTAGTTCCCAAAGAATTCAGGGCAAGGTAATAAGATATGACACTTGAGAAGAGGAGTAAGAGGGGAACAGTCATTATAGGGATAATCATGCTGGCGTTATTCGCCGGTTCTAAGACCTATGCCAGTCCTCTCTATGGTGGTTACAACGGTGAGAGTGAGAGCTGGTGGGAAATATCCGTCGTCGATGAAGCTACGGTCGGTTTCTCCTTAAGTATTTCGGTAGGCACAGATAACGAAAATACGTGGACAAGGATTGGTGTTTCAAGCTTGTTTCTACTACCGTATATTTATAAACTAGAATTCAGCTATGAGACGGGGGGTATTAGCTCAGTGGGTCTTACCCCATTACTACTCTTGCCCGTTAAGGTCGGTATTGATAGCAACGGTCTCTGGTGGCGGATAAGAAATCTGTTAACACGCGTTGAAGGTGAAGCTTCTGATGGTACCTTTTGGAAAGAAGAGATAGGTAAGGAAGGAGAACTGCCGGGTGTTTATTATGATGGTGAGGATAATAATGGTAACAAATGGAGATGGATAAAGTACTTTGGTGTATTGGTTGGACAGAGAGAAGTAGCTCCTGTCTCATCGGCAGGTATTTTAAATCAAGGGAATTTTCTTAGTCCTGAGAAAGGGCTTGTGTCGTTACGCAATCGCTTGACGGAGACATATGGTTCTAAACTGTGCACATTACTCTTTGAGAAACTAACCGATGATGCGGTTATGGAAGGTGTAAGAGACCAATTAGAGGCATTTAATACGAGGAGATCTCTTCTCTTAACCCTTCTTCCTGTGTATGGAAACGGAGAGAAGTTTTCTTCCCCTGTGGCTCCCATAAGTAAAATGTCCTCGGAGTTTGTCCCACTGCTAAGGTATATTGAAGAAAAAATTTTTACCGAGGAAATAAGAGATGAGATGAAAGCTTTTTCAGATGCCTTTGAGAGAGATATTCAACCCTAATTGGAGGCAGTCAAAAAATAGTAACTACTCCTTAGGATCACCCTCCTATCGCTCCACTATTCCCTGGCCCACACTGAAGTAGGAACTCAACTAAACGCAGTGCAATGAGAGTTTTTCACGCAGGTAGCAGGGCGGCCATTATTTCTTGGGAAGCATAGGTCTTATTGAGTGGA
>JAZFSJ010000161.1:0-3572 GCA_036446115.1 Thermodesulfobacteriota bacterium
GGATTGCGGAATGCAGTTTTTTATGAAGTGATGGAAGATAAAAAGACGAACGTTGAACATTCAACACTCAACATCCAACGTTGAATTATTTTTTATTGGAAGTTGAACGTTGTACGTTCGATGTTGGATGTTCATTGGTTCAACGTCTACTTTGTAATGTAAATGGATGAATGACTATGGCAGACAACCTATTTATTACTGCAACTGAGGCGCGGAGCGGAAAATCGGCCGTTTCCCTAGGTGTGATGGAGATGCTGATAAGGAAAATTTGCAGGGTCGGATTCTTTCGTCCTATTATCAATGTTGATCCGGGCTCTGAGAAACGGGATAATGATATTGACCTCATTTCCACCCACTTCAAACTAGATATTCCCTATGAGAACATGTTTGGCTATACCGCGACCGAAGCGAGCAATCTGCTTTCTCTAGGCAAAGAGGAGGAGATAATAGAGGTGGTACTGGCAAAGTATAATCAACTCGCTGAGTCCTGTGATTTTGTACTGTGTGAAGGTACCGACTTTGAAAGTGCCTTTGCCGCTTATGAATTTGATATCAATGCCGAGATCAGCAAAAACCTGGGATCTCCGGTTTTGTTAGTGGCCAACGCCTACCAAAAGACCATCGACGATACCGTCCGCTCCATCGAACTGGCGCTCGATTCCCTCGGTGAAAAGGGATGCCACACGGTTGCCACCATAGTGAATCGCACAGATCTGCAGGATGGAGATACGTTTATCACGCGCTTGAGAGAACGCCACCTGACAAAATCCCAGTTGGCGTATGCCATTCCCAATGAACCATCTCTTGGGAACTCCACTGTGGGCGAGATTGCTACTATCTTGGGGGCTGAGGTGTTATACGGGGAAGAAGAACTGAATCGCCATGTGTACAACTTTACGGTTGCCGCAATGCAGCTGCGAAACTTCTTAACCAGGATAGGGCATGGTTCATTGATCATTACGCCGGGAGACAGGGAAGATGTGATCATCTCCTGTTTCGCTGCGGCCTCTTCCAGTTCTATGGAAAATATTTCCGGGATCCTCTTAACCGGTGGGTTGAAGCCGGAAGAATCCATATGGAATTTGATAAGAGGGTTTCCTCTGAAGGTCCCTGTCTTAAGTGTTAAAGAGAACACCTTTCCTACGGCAGCACTTGTCAATAATATCCACGCGGTGATCTCACCGGATGATGAGCGAAAGATAACCCAGACGATCGCACTTTTTGAAAAGAGCGTTGATGTGGAACAATTGGGGGAACAGGTGATTACTACTCGAACCACCATCGTTACCCCGAAGATGTTTGAATATGAGTTAGTACAAAAAGCTAAATCCCACAAGCAGCACATAGTACTACCTGAGGGGGAGGAGGAAAGGATTTTGAGGGCTGCTGAGATACTTCTTCGTCGTGAGGTGGTAGATATCACACTTCTTGGAAATGAACAGCAAATCCGAGATAGAATATCAGAACTGGGTCTCCACCTGAACGAAGCGAATATTATCGAGCCTATGAGGTCTGATATTTTTGATGAGTATGTAGAGACCTACTTTGGTTTAAGGAAACACAAGGGAGTTACTGTAGAACTCGCACGTGATGTGATGTGTGATGTGAACTATTTTGCCACCATGATGATCTACAAAGGTCAGGCAGATGGCATGGTATCCGGTGCAGTCCACAGCACTGCAGCAACGATTCGCCCCGCGTTTGAAATCGTTAAGACCAAATCTGGATTTTCCATCGTTTCGAGTGTATTCTTAATGTGCCTGGCAGATAGGGTGTTGGTGTACGGGGACTGCGCGGTAAATCCTAACCCCAACGCCAGTCAACTTGCTGAAATTGCGCTGAGCTCGGCTCACACCGCGAGAACATTTGGTATTGAGCCCATTATAGCCATGCTGTCATACTCAACAGGAGAGTCAGGCAAGGGAGAAGATGTGGAACGGGTTCGTGAGGCGACTAAAATTGCTCAAGAAAAGGCAAAAGAGTCTTATCCTGACCTCAAGATTGACGGACCTATCCAGTATGATGCCGCAGTCGACACTTCGGTAGCCAGGACTAAGATGCCCGGGAGCGAGGTTGCAGGAAAGGCCACAGTATTTATCTTCCCCGATCTGAATACGGGAAACAATACCTACAAAGCGGTTCAAAGGTCAGCGGGAGCGGTAGCTATTGGTCCTGTGCTCCAGGGACTCAAATGTCCGGTAAATGACCTAAGTCGTGGCTGTACCGTGGCAGATATCGTGAATACGGTGGCGATTACCGCTGTTCAGGCACAATCGAACAAAGTATAAAAGCAATGTAGTATAATGAACATCGAATGTCCAACGTTGAACTTCCAATTAAAAAACTGCTTTGCTTTTCATTCAACATTCGATGTTGGACGTTGAATGTTGGACATTCGTCTTTTGCTGCATTCTTCAATTAAAAGGGTGGTTTTGTGAAAATACTGGTTATCAATACCGGAAGTTCGTCTATTAAGTATGAATTGCTTGATATGGACAGTCGTCAGGCACTTGCATCAGGAATGGCTGAAAAGATTGGTGAGAATAGCGGTGTGCTCACCCACAAAAGAATACTCGCCAGTGGTAAGTCTGCAAAAAAAGTTGAAGAGGGTGCAATTGCTGATCATCATCAGGGACTGAACCGGATTGTGGAGTTGCTGGTTGATAGAGACCATGGGGTCATTCGAAACAAGTCAGAAATCTCCGCGGTAGGTCACCGCGTAGTTCACGGGGGGGAGGCGTTTCATGCCACTACCATTATTGATGAAGAGGTAATCGCTGCTATTAAAGAAAATATTCCCCTGGCACCCCTGCACAATCCTCCCAATCTGGTAGGGATTGAGGTTGCCAGATCGATTTTTCCTGATTCACCGCAGGTGGCGGTATTTGATACCGCCTTCCACCAGACTATTCCCATGAGGGCATTTCTCTATGCTATTCCTTTCGAATTATACCAGAAGGACAGGGTGCGCCGCTATGGTTTTCATGGAACCTCACACGCCTATGTGGCTGAACGGGCGGCAGACTATTTAGCCAAACCGTTTGATGAGGTAGACTTAATCACCATCCACCTGGGTAACGGGGCCAGCATGGCGGCAATAAAAAAAGGAGAGTGCATAGATACCACCATGGGCATAACACCTTTGGCAGGATTGGTGATGGGAACCCGTTCGGGTGATGTCGATCCGGCACTGCCCTTTTTTCTCGCAGATCACCTTTCCATGTCTCTAAAAGATATCGATACACTGCTGAATAAAGAGAGTGGGTTAAAGGGGATGTGCGGGGCTAATGATATGCGGGAGGTTATTCAGAAAAAAAATGAAGGTGATGAGCGGGCAAAGGTTGCTCTTGAAGTTTACACCTACCGAATAAAAAAGTATATCGGTGCATACTATGCGGTGTTGGGCACTCTCGACGGAATTGTTTTTACGGCGGGCATTGGGGAGAATTCACCGGAAATTCGGGAGATGTGCTGCCACTGGTTGAACGAACTGGGGATTGACATCGATTCAGTAAAAAATCGAACAGGTGAAAAGGGAGAAAGGGAAATAAACACGCCAGGGAGTAGAGTCA
>JAZFSJ010000162.1:0-4295 GCA_036446115.1 Thermodesulfobacteriota bacterium
ATACGATAAATTTCAGCTGAAGGGGACTGTGAACTTTGGCAAGTAGGGTTTAGTAAACCTTTCCATTTTAATACCCCCCTATCTTGTGGCTGAAGCATATCTAATTGGGCCAAAACATCCTACCTAAATTCTCAATTCTTGACAATATATCCAAGTGGTATATGGTTGCAGTATGATGCTATCAAATAGGAACCAGACATAAAGGAGGAATCCATATGAAAGTAATGAGCGAAGAAGAGATCAGGGGTTTCATAGAAGAATGGACATGGGGAACCATTATAGCTGTTGACGGTGATAAACCTTATGCTATAGAAGTCTCCTATGGTTCAGATGGAAAACACATCTATTGTGGTTCTCGTCCAGACGGAATAATGTCAAAGTGTATTAAGGCAAATCCAAATGTAATTTTTAAAATATGTGACGCTGACAAGCATTATCCCTCATGGAGGGGGGTAAGCGTTTTTGGTAAGGTTGAACGTTTGACTAAAAGGGAAGACATATTATATGGAATGAAAACGATAGCTAAGAGGGTAATATATACTGCAAAAAAAACTACACGTAATGAGAAGGATTTTGAAAAAATAGGTGAAATGTTGGCCGCTAATCCTGAGACTTCAAGCGCATACAGAATTCCCATAGAAAACATTTCAGGTAGAATGGGTGGATAAAAATATAATGTGAAAGAAATTAACATGCTGCTTAGAGGGAGACAGCTATGGATATGGAAGAATATTACCGCACGCTAAAAGAAACAGCTTTAGGGGGTTTCAAAAGGATTAATGAAACTAAACAGGTAGAAGACAAAAACTTAAAGTTTCCAGCGGGAAGCCTGGATATAAGTGTGGTGAGAGGAACTGTGCTGGAAAAAGCAGCAACTTCACGCATCCGGCTGAAGACGAAAAACCCGGCAACTGGAGAGGATACACAGTTTGATATCTTTCAGATCAAAACCTACCCGGCTTCACCGAAGATTCCCATTATCCTTTTTAACATGGAGAATCGGGCCGCAAAAGAGGACAGATTTGGAGGCTTTCTGGATGTAGCCCCTGTTGCTGCCAACAGGGAGGATCTTAACCTTTTAAATGATAAAATAAAAAGGATTACTAGAAAGCACGGGGCAGAATATGAGCCTTTAAGGAAAAAGCTGGTAGATGTCTATAAGATGGATCACTGGAAAAAGGCGGTTAATGCGGCGATAGGAATACGGTTGGATCTAGCTGGGGGACAGTTCGACTTAGTGAAGGAAGCAGGGTTAAAATGGCTAGAATACTATTTTACAATTGTAGAGCAAAGGGCAAACGAACATTACGACAAGGAAGATGAGATGCTGATGTATTCTGTCCGGGCCCGTATAATGGAATTTTACATAATCAAAGACATGTCATTTAAGATTATTCAGAAACTGGGCATTCCGGTAGAGATGATGGCCCTCATTCACTTTGCCCCCACTATAAAATACTGAACATAAGGGAAAGATGATATGGAGTTTATGAATAAACTTCATAAAGAGAAATAAAACTCATTTCCTGTGAGGAGGTAACACCATGATAGACGAGGGATTATTCAAATTGTTTCCTGAAGATGAAGAAACCAAAGCATCTCCCTGGCAGTCGGTTTCAGGAGAATTGATGAGTGCTGTTCAGGAAATCTTCAAACCTTTTGAAGCAGTGGTGATGGATGAGTATGAGGGAATAGATCTCACTTGCTTAAGAAGTTTTGAAAATTCCCTGGAGAAGGAATTTGTTGACCCTCATGCTAAGAAATCTTACGGAGCTCCTCCCAGTCTCGATAAAAAAGAGGCAGAAAGCATTTCTCAGCTCAAGGGGAATGTGATCAAAGGGAGCATTAACTGCTATAGTGCACAGAAGCTTGAGAAAATTACTTTGGTACAGCTGGAGCTAGTGAAAAAATATTATGGGAACATTATAACTATCTGGCCTGCTGATGAGTATGCACTTCCCATTTTAATCATAAGTATGGATGAAAATCCCAGTGCGACCCACTTCTTTGTAGACTGTATGTCTCTTGCCGATTGTGTGACGGACTCCTCTTACCTTAAAAGTTATTTGGATTCCCTGGAGCCTGCCTGGAAAAAATATAAGTTTATAAGAGATCTCCCTAATTTCCCTGACTATGAGGTGAATTTATACTCCTGGATGAGGGCAATTGCTTCTCCCTATTTAATAACCAGAAGGGTACCACCCAATAAGCCCAAGGGAATCAGAGGTGATTTAATACGATTGGGGGTTGACTATCTTAAGATATATCTGGACATGTGGAAAAACGCTGAGCCCCATGATCAGCAGTATATGGATTCGCTGAATCAAAGGAAAGCGAGAATAAGAGAGCATTTCAGGACAGGGAAGGACCCTGGTGGCAATTTCTGGTGGAAAGGTGAGAGATATCTGGGTCCTGAGTTAACCAATTCACTGATAGCTGCCTCATACTGAATGAAAAGGGATCAAAGATGTACTGCTTTCTACCGGTGTAAGACAGGTAATGTAAGAATAACCTGGGTGCAGGGAGGTGTGAGATGAAACACGAAGTGATAAAAGTGGGTGGTCTGGCAGTAGAACATTACATTCCCGAAGAGAATAAGGATCATGTTCCTATCCTCTTTTGTCATGGGACAGGCAGTGGAAGTTGGATCTGGTCCAATTTCTGTAAATACTTCTCACACAAAGGATGGGATAGCTATGCCATCAACTACCGGGGGCACTATCTGAGTGATCAACTGAAAAATCTGGGTGACTGCCACTTCATGGACTATGTAGACGACGTGGAGGCAGTGGTAGACTATCTTAAGAAAGCTCCCTATCTCTTCGGCCACAGCCTCGGGGGAATCGTTGCCCAGAAGTATGCTGAGAGAAAAAACCCGGCAAAGATGTTCCTGATAGACAGCGGAACCTGCAAGGAATTAACGATGAAATTGGACGCACAGGCTGTCATAAGGGGGATGGCGGAGAAAGGCGTTTATGTAGAAAAGGGGGATCTGGTATCGATGACCAGTGATCTGGAGAAGCTAAGAGGATTTCTCTTCGCTGAGGGCCTGATTGAAGAGGAAGTTTTAAAAGAGTACGTTCAAAAACATGGTTGGGAGTCCAAGCAGGCGGCTATGGAATCCGCTCAAACACCCGTGGACTCTGATAAGATAAGGTGTCCCGTTTATGTAATTGGTAAGGAAAGTGGTTTTTCCTCAGGAGAGCCGACGAACCAGTGGCTGGCAGAGTATTATCATGCGAGGGACATAAAAGTATTTGAACCCATGGGGCACTGCTTTATGAAGGAAAAGAACTGGGAGGTGTATGCCCGCATCATTGAAGACTGGTTGTCAGAAACCTGAGGCAACGCATTAAACCCGGAAAGGAGAAGAACTATGACTGAACTAGGGGATCTAATAGCAAAAAAGCTTTCGGCGAATTTACCTGAAGACAAACTAAAGGAACGTATCACCACTCTCTTCAAGGAACAGACCATGTGTACCATCGCCACTGCTAGTAGTGACGGTCAACCCAGAGCCACGCCGCTTGAGTGCTTTGCCGACGGTATGACACTATATATCTTTGCTGATCCCGGCACGAAGATAGCGAACCTCAAGGTAAATCCAAAGGTAAGTATTTCTGTGTGTAACCAGATAAACCCCAGTTGGAAGGGTGATGACTGGAAAGAAATTAAGGCGGCCCAGATAACAGGAGTGGCAACGATACTGCAATCGGATGACCCGGAAAGCATACGGGCCAGGAAAGAAGTTATACGCTGGCAGGAATTTGTCAGTGCTCTTGGCAGGGACACCAGCGAGCCACCGAATGGGTTGGTGATTAAGGTGGTACCGTCGAAGATTGAATATTCGGAAAGCGAATTAATGTTGAAAGGTTTCAGTTCTAAACAGATCTGGGAAGCTTGAGCATAGAGTTTTGCCTCATTAATTTGACATACATCTTGGTTGTTGTCTAACTGTCCGCGATGAGAAGAGGCAGGATGACTTATAAGTTACCCTGCCTCTTAAACATTTAGGCCTGTGGGAAGTTAAAAGCAGACCGTCGCCCAAGGCACATTCCCCACCAGGAAACCTAGATACAGATTGAGGTGACTATGGTAAGATTATTGTTGCCCCAGTTTTCTTAGATAGAGATTCTGAGAAGATAGGGTTCTATTTTTCTAACCTAATTCAAGAAAGGAGGTTTATTATGAAAAAAAATGCTCTTATATTACTTTTTCTATTGCTATACATTCCTTCATTTTCACACTTATGACTCACCTGATTCTTTTGACACAGGAAAAGAAACACGAATATT
>JAZFSJ010000163.1:0-5011 GCA_036446115.1 Thermodesulfobacteriota bacterium
GATTTTTTGAAACCCTTATCGGCAAAGCCAATCCGGCAAAAACGCCTCAAACACCGGGAATCAGAAATATGAAAAGCCAACTGTCCATAGGTGAACTCGAAAAGACGCATAATGATCGCAGCCCGCAGAACCTGATCGGCACTCATACCGCGGGCCCCTGTTCGACGTTTGATAATTCTTCCCCTGTTAAGGTCTTGAAGAACATACTCAGAAATAGTAGGAGTATTATCGATGATGTTGCTTATCGCTTCAAGCTCTCTCTCCTGAGGATGGCTGGAGACAGGTTCCAGCAGAGGCATCTGTTTTTGCTGTTTTTCGCGCATTTTGTTGGTGGCTCCTTTTTAGTTTTTATAGTGTTTTTAGGTGGTTATCGATAGTCCTTATACTACATTAAATTAGAAAATACCACCACAAAATACACTTTTCTTATTTATACCGGCTAGTTATGTCGCCGGATGGACACTATCTAAGGGAACCTTAATAAAATCATAAAATAAAAGGAAGGGGGGTGGTGCGATGGTCTCTCAATTATTGTGTGAGTAGCAATGGGTGGTAAGTTCAAAAAAGCATAGTTCTATCAACAAAACAAAAGAAAAAGGAGGAGAAAAATGCAAATAAATAAATGGAATTTAAAGAGTCTATGGAAGTTAGGGGTTCTGGCTCTAATCGCCATTTTCCTATTGATGTTTGTTCAAGATGCAGTATTTGCAGGCCAAAAGGTACGATTTGTCTACTCCAGCAGCCATATGGGATATCTACCCAGGATTGTTGCCTTGGAAAAAGGCTTTTTTGCGCAGGAAGGTCTAGATATAGACGCTGTCAACGTACCTGGAGGATCAAAGGCGGCAGCAGCGCTTCTGGGAGGAAGTACAGATATTGTAAACCTGGCCTATTTTCACGCTCTAAAGGCGGCGCGAAAGGGTTTCGACGTAGTTGCCTTTGCTTGCCCATTAAACCAGTGGCCTTTGGCTTACTTGCTGAAACCCGAGATGATGAAAAAAAAGGGGATCACGGTCAATTCAACCATTGACGAAAAGATCAAGGCCATGAAGGGCTTACGTATTGGCGTCACATCAGCCGGAAGTGGCACTGCTCTTATACCGAGAGCCTTCTTGAAGAACAGAGGGATCGATCCTGACACAGAAGTAAGGATGGTTCCCTTTGGCAAGTGGAAGGCAGGGGTTGCCGCCTTCGAGAAAGGGAAGATTGACGTGTTCCAATGGGTCTCACCTATCCCTGAGTTGCTGCAGCAAAAAGGAACCGGAACAATCATATTTAGCATGGCCAGAGGAGATGTCCCGGAATTTGACGGGTATATGTGGGACAGTTATTTTACTACAAGGAAGTTCATGGATGAGCATCCTGACGTACTAGTTGCTTTTACAAAAGCGATCATCAGGGCTATAGATTATATTCACAACAACAAAAAGGGGACAATGGAGATTATTGCTAAAACCTGGAAAGATGCGAGTCCAGAGCTTCGAGAACGCAGTTATAAGAACATAAGCAAAGCCGTACCCGAAGTTCCACGTCTTACAAAAGCAGGTTGGGAAATCAATATGAAGCTCCATTTTGCTGACGCAAAAGGAGTAGAAAGGGAAAGGTTGGCCTATGAGAAAACGGCTACCAACAAATTTGTTGATCAGGCGTTAAAGGAGTTGGGGAAATAGGGTTTACTTCGGGAGGAATGAACGTACCCGTCCATCCTCCCGAAGCTTATGATTAATTACTGCTAACGTATCGCTGTCAACATATAAGGGTTAAGACATGAAGTCTGGGATAGATGGTTTTGCTGATCCTCTTGATGCAAGGATCCATAGGGAGGCATTTGAGCAAAGGTTATATAAGAGGCAACTACACGTTTGGAGTCTTAGGGTCATCTGTGGCATAGGGGGCCTGTTGTTTTGGGAAATGTCTTCAATATACCTTATTGACCCTTTCTGGATCAGCAGACCTTCGCATATTCTTCTGAGGTTGAAAGAGTGGTATTTTACAGGCTTTTTCTTCCCTCACCTTTGGATCACTTTGCTGGAGATGGGGGTGGGGTTCTTTATTGGACTGGTATTAGCAATCGCAGCGGGTCTTTTTTTGGGAACACGAAAAACACTATCTGATCTTTTGGATCCCTTTATGATGGCCATTTGGAGTGTGCCTGGAATTGTTTTTGGCCCACTTTTTATCCTCTATTTTGGTATCGGGTTCACAGCCAAGATGGTTCTGGTTGCTGTCACTGTATTCTTTCTCATATTTTTCAATACATTCACAGGGGTTCGTTCTGTTGACCAGGAATGGATCAACGTTATGCGTATTATGGGAGCCTCACAGCGAGATATTTGGGCAAAAGTCATACTTCCGGCTTCAGCGCTCTGGGTTTTTGCAAGCTTTAAAAATGCCATTCCCTACACCATGGTTGCGGCTGTGGTGGGCGAATTGATTGCCTCACAGAAAGGCATTGGCTATTTGATCAATGATGCCTCGAGTGTTATGGATACCACGGGCGTGTTCGCTGCACTGTTCAATTTGATGCTTATCGGGTTGATTCTTAACGCGGTTGTCGAACATGTAGAAAAAAAAGTTTTGCATTGGAAGAGTGAAGGAAAATGAACAAACAAAGTCTGATTCAAGTTCGCAACGTATACAAATGGTTCATAACCACGAGAAGTGATGTCTTGGCCTTGGAAGATTGCTCTTTGGATATTGGCAAAGGGGACTTTGTAGCCTTTGTCGGGCCTTCGGGATGTGGAAAATCGACTTTACTGAACATAATCGCCGGGCTTATGTCGCCCACCTCCGGTTCCATAATTTACCAGGGGGAAGAACTTAAAGGAGTTAACCAAAAGGTCGGGTACATAACCCAGCACGATTCCATTTTCCCATGGATGACTGTGGAACAAAATGTGGGAATATCCCTGGAAGTAAGGAAGTTCCCTCAGAATGGCCGAGCCAAGGAAGTTGAAAAATTTATTAAGCTGGTGGGCCTCGAAGGTTTTGAAAAGCACTATCCGTCCCAGCTATCCGGGGGCATGCGCAAGCGTGTGGGCCTCGCCCGGACTCTCATCTACGATCCCATGGCGCTGCTTCTTGATGAGCCCTTCGGAGCATTGGATGCTCAGTTGAAGCTGGTAATGCAAGATGAGTTACTTAAAATCTGGGAGAAGGCGAAGAAAACCATGCTCTTTGTCACTCACGACCTTGGCGAAGCTATTGCCTTGGCAGATCGGGTAGTGGTCTTCACCGGCAGGCCTGGCAAAATCAAGCTCATACGTGAGATTCCTATTCCAAGGCCCAGAGACGTTTTCCAGATACGCTTTTCCACTCAGTTTGGAGATCTCTATGAGGGGGTCTGGGAATCTCTACGGGAAGAACTCTCCAAAGGTGAAGACCTATGAGCAAAGAAATTCGAATGGTTCGATCCTTTCAGGAAGAGAAAGACAACGCCCTGGAAGAACTTCGCAAAGCCAGTTTGCCATCTTTTTATGATCGTTATGTTAAAATTCAATTATATCGCTTGCTGCTGCTCGTTTTTTTCCTCGCCATATGGCAAATCGTATCCGGCCGATTAATTCCCGCCAATTGGATTGCAAGCCCGATGCTTGTACTACAGAAGACCTGGGAATGGGTATCAAGCGGCATCCTTTTTTATCATTTGAGAGCTACTATTCTTGAGATGATCATCGGATCCGTCATAGGCACTTTCCTGGCGATTATAACAGGCTTTATTTTGGAGTCAAATCGTTTGCTGTCTGATGCTTTAATGCCCTATATTGCTGCTATATATGGGATTCCACGAATTGCCATGGCTCCTCTTTTCGTTATTTGGTTTGGGATAGATACGGCCTCCAAGGTAGCTCTCGTAACGGTGGTAGTCTATTTTCTTGTTTTTTTCAATGCCTTCGTAGGTGCCCGTGATGTCGATCAGATATACATCGACTCTGTTCGAATTATGGGAGCTTCCAGATGGAATATCTTTCGCAAGGTCGTTTTACCTCATTCCGCTGGCTGGATCTTTGTAGGTCTGAGACTTGCCCTTCCTCGAGCACTTGTTGCTGCAGTGGTTGGGGAGATCATATCGTCGAATCAGGGGCTGGGCTACCTCATAGAAGAGTCAGGAAGCATGTTTGACGTGGCTGGGATCCTGGTTGCAGTGGGTGTGCTGGCTGTATTGGGCGTTCTTATGAATTCCCTGGTAAATCGGTTGGAGATCATGACAAACAGGTACAGGTTTATCGAATAAAAGAGAGCAAATTTAAATTGGTCTTGGGAAGTTCGTGGAAGTGAAGCGGAACCCGAATATGGTTTGATACAATAAAAGAATACCTTCTGAACCAGTACAAGAGGGAGGTAAAGAAAAAAATCAGATGAAAAACGTTGTTTCGTTATCTAAAGGCGAACCCTGAAAAAGTTCGACACAAGGCCACAAGAGCAACAGCGGTTTTAGAAAGTGATCTTAAGGCTCGCATCACGGGTCCTAATGGTGAGATGATTATTAGTGATATGCCTCCGAGAGTTGGTGGAGGGGGATCGGCACCAACGCCCGGTTGGTTTATGGAAGCTGCTCTGGCAACATGTTACGCAACCGGGATTGAAATGAGGGCTGCGCCCATTGAGGATGGCGATGCTTATGTTATGGGAGTCGATTCCTCAAGCACGGTTCTGATTAGAGGATTTATCGCATTTAACGCGTTTAAAGAACCGCTTCTTTCTGGCAAGATTATGTACTTGTCCCAGTTTGCCCTTGTAAAAGTTAGCGTAGATGTTGATGCAGTCACTTATGGGACCTCGCTCGTGGATGCACCGGTATGAGGTTTGGCCAAAGGCTCAAATTTGAGTGGGAGACATCTTTTAAGATAGAGCCATTAAAAAATAATCGGTAAATGGTGCCAGTATAAACCGAAGACAAATGATAAACAGAAAAAGTTGATGGTCATCAGTTATTGTTTGGAGAAATTATGTCAAAGTCAGCCGAACGTTACCTATATGCCGATATATTAATTATAGGGGGTGGAAGTGC
>JAZFSJ010000164.1:0-2171 GCA_036446115.1 Thermodesulfobacteriota bacterium
CCGTTTGCCGAGATACATGTTACTTACGGTAGCGATATAAGATGGGAAAAAGAAGCAACAAAATCAGCTCACAGAGAAAGAAAGAAAACCATAACACCTGAGATGATCAAAAAGAAAACCCCATCCAAAATGGGATTAAGTTCTTTAAACCAGGAGGAAGGATTTCAATCCCAGAGCTAACGCTCCTATTGAAGATAGGAACAAAACAGAATGGCAAAAGGTTACCTCTCTCTTATACTACATGCCCATCTTCCATTTGTAAGACATCCAGAGTACGATGATTTTCTGGAAGAAGACTGGCTCTATGAAGCCATAACAGAAACCTACGTTCCCCTGATTAAGGTACTCGAAGGACTCATAAGAGATAACATCCCTTACCGCATCACCATGTCTCTCACCCCCACCCTCATCTCTATGCTGGGAGATCCATTACTTCAATCAAGGTATATCACTCATATAGAAAAGTTAATCGAACTTGCAGAAAAGGAGATGATCAGAAACCGCCAACACCCTCAATTTCTTACGCTGGCAACCATGTACCATAAAAGGTTTACAGAGGCACGAGCGCTCTTCATCAATAAGTACAAAAAGAATCTGATTTCAGCCTTCAAAGATTTTCAAGATCTAGGCAGACTAGAAATCATCACCTGCCCTGCTACTCATGCATATCTGCCACTGATTAGAATGAATCCCCTCGCTGTCAAGGCACAGATTCATATAGCAGTCGAACACTACCAGACTATTTTCGGAAGAAAACCCAAAGGAATATGGCTTCCCGAATGTGGTTACTATCCGGGGTTGGAAGAAATATTAAAGGAAGAAGGTATCGGATATTTTGTGCTTGATACCCACGGAATACTTAATGCTGAGCCTAGACCTCGATATGGCAATTATGCCCCTATATACTGCCCCAACGGCACTGCAGCCTTTGGAAGAGACCACGAATCATCCAAGCAGGTGTGGAGTTCTAAAGAAGGATATCCAGGAGACCACGATTATAGGGAGTTTTACCGAGACATTGGACATGACCTCGATTTTGACTACATCAAGCCCTATATCCACAAAGATGGTATAAGAATAAATACAGGAATCAAATACCACCGTATAACAGGCAAGACAAATCATAAAGAACCTTATATGCCTGAGTGGGCACTAGAAAAGGCTGCTACTCATGCAGGCAATTTTATGTTTAATCGGGAAAAACAAATCGAACATATTTCTTACTGGATGGACAGAACCCCCATCCTGGTTGCTCCTTATGATGCCGAGTTATTTGGGCACTGGTGGTTTGAAGGACCTGAGTGGATTGATTTTTTGATCCGAAAGATTGTGTATGATCAGAATACCATTGAACTTATAACTCCCTCAGGTTATCTGGAAAGGAATCCTGTTAATCAAGTATGCACACCATCATCAGCAAGCTGGGGTTATAGAGGGTATAACGAAGTGTGGTTAAACGGAAGCAACGACTGGATCTATCCTCATCTCCATAAAGCCGCTGACCAGATGGTTGAATTAGCCAGAACCTATAGAGGGGTTGATGGTGTGATAGGTAAAGCCCTCAACCAAGCTGCGCGAGAACTACTACTTGCTCAAAGTAGTGATTGGGCTTTTATCATGAAGACCAGTACTATGGTTGAATATGCGGTTAAAAGAACCAATGATCACATCACAAGATTCAATAAAATATATGACAACGTGACAAATGGATGTATTGACCGCTGCTGGCTAAGCGAAGTTGAGCAGATGGACAATATCTTTCCCCAGATAAACTTTGAGGCCTTTTGCTAGATCCTTTAAAACTATTTTAATAGTAACAACTTAACTTTAAGGGAGGGTTACACTATGGCTGTCAGGAAGGTAAAACAGAAGGTATCAAGCAAGAAACAAAATCACAAGAAGGCTACTTTCAAGTTCATGGCTCCAGAGGCCCAAAATGTTTTACTGGCCGGAGATTTTAACGCCTGGAACCCTGAAGTCCACCCCCTTAAGAAAACTTCTAATGGGCTATGGAAGATCAACCTTAGTCTCTCACCAGGGAAGTATGAATACAGATTCTTAGTCGATGGGCAATGGCATAATGATCCGGAGTGCAAATCATACGTGTCTAACCCCTATGGGGACGACAACTGCGTCATAACACTGAAGTAAACGACTACTCGCAAAGTGGG
>JAZFSJ010000165.1:0-11978 GCA_036446115.1 Thermodesulfobacteriota bacterium
CCATGAGTCTTGGATTGAAATAAATCCGGACCTGGCAAGACGCCTCGATATTACAGACGAAGACGTGGTATGGATCGAATCTTCTAGGGGAAAGATACGTGCACTGGCAAAGATTTATCCAGGCATCTCTTCTGATGTGGTCCACATGCCGCTAGGTCAAGGGCATATCGCCTATGGACGATTTGCCAAGGAAAAGGGTGTAAATCCCCTTGTGGTGATGGAAAAGGACTTTGATCTTCTAAGTGGTGCCCAGGTACTGGCAGGAACCAGAGTAAAAATTTATAAAGCTTAGGTAGAAAGTGTAAAAATTCAATTAACCGCAGAGTACGCGGAGAAGAATTATACCAAAACAATAAATTAAGAGAGCTTTTTACTTGTTACAGATTTGCAATCCGTAACCCTTAACAATTACAGCTTACTAATAAATAATGCATTTTAGATTGTGAGAATAAATTCTGAGTTAACTAAAAGTTAATTTTAATTATTAATCTCTGCGATCTCAGCGCTCTCTGCGGTGAACCATTACTATAGAGGTAATTTATGGAAAACTCAAAGATTCAATGGGGGATGGTAATCGATCTTGATTTATGTATTGCTTGTCAGGCCTGTACGTTGGCCTGCAAGCAGGAAAATAACGTTCCCTTCGTTTCTCCCGACCAGGCCAAAATGGGAAGGATCATCCAATGGAATCAATTTATCCCCACAATGGAAGGAGAGTTTCCTCACATCAAGTCACGCTACCTTCCCAGACTATGCAATCACTGTGCAGAACCCGCCTGCGTAAAGGTTTGTCCAGTGGGAGCTACCTACCGGAACCCCGAAGGATTGGTAGCCCAAATCTATACCCGCTGTATCGGCTGTCGATTCTGTACCGTGGCCTGCCCATACGGGGCAAGGTATTTCAACTGGTACGAGCCAGAGTGGCCGCAAGAAATGAAAAGGTCGCTCAATCCGGATGTCTATCTAAGAACCAAAGGCGTAGTTGAAAAGTGCACCTTTTGCTCTCAGAGGATCCGCATGGCGAAAGATAGGGCTAAAGATGAAGAAAGAGAATTGAAAGACGGAGATGTCATCCCTGCCTGTGTAGAGACCTGTCCCACCAAAGCCCGGGTTTTTGGAAATCTGGCCGACCCGGAAAGCCAGGTCAGCAAATTGTCCAGGAGTCCAAGGGGGCTAAAACTTCTTGAACATTTAGGAACCGAACCTAAAGTAATCTATCTCACAGAAAGGACATGGAATGAATCAATATAATGATTTTCCCAGTGATGATACTGCCCTGATTAACCCTTTAATGAAGACCGGCCGATGGTACTTTCCTACCATTGCCCTTCTCTCCGCAATCGTGGCCTGGGGTATCTACTGTTGGTTCTACCAAATCCGTAATGGGCTTGGTGTTACAGGAATGAATAGGCCTATATTCTGGGGGATTTATATCGCCAATTTCGTTTTCTTTATCGGAATTAGTCACGCGGGGACTCTCATCTCAGCTATCCTAAGAGTAACAGATGCAGGGTGGCGCAAACCGGTGACCCGATGCGCTGAAGCCATCACCGTTTTTGCCTTAATGGTTGGTCCTATCAATGTTATTATCGATCTGGGGCGGGTGGATAGGATGCTTAATATTCTTCCCTTCATCAAATACGGCCGTTTTCAGTCTCCTCTCCTGTGGGACGTAGTATGCATAACAATATATTTATTGAGCAGTGTTACCTTCCTCTACTTACCCCTTATCCCCGACATTGCCATGCTTCGTGACAAATATACCAAGCGAAGATGGTTCTATCGAATCCTGGCCTTGGGCTGGACGGGTTTGCCCTGGCAAAAAAAATTATTGGAAACCCTTATGTCAATCATGACCATTCTCATCATACCCATTGCGGTCTCTGTGCACACAGTGGTTTCCTGGGTATTCGCCATGACCATCCAACCCATGTGGCATAGTACTATCTTTGGCCCCTATTTCGTGGTGGGAGCAATCTTCTCAGGCATTGCCTCTCTCATTATCGCAATGGCAATCTTAAGGAAGGTATTCCACCTGGAAGAGTATCTCAAGCCCATACATTTTAATAATCTGGGTCTTCTTCTTTTAACTATGTGCTTATTGTGGTTTTACTTTACCTTTGCAGAATACATCACTGTTTTCTACGGGGCAGAACCAGAACATATGGCGGTTTTTTATTCCAAACTGGGAGGAGAATTCACCTTCACTTTTGTTCTTATGGTTCTGCTTTGTTTAGTCATTCCCTTTATTTTCTTAGCACCTAAAAAACTCCGAACCATTACAGGGACTGTCATTGCATCTATTGCGATTAATATAGGCATGTGGCTTGAGCGGTTTTTGATTGTTGTTCCCACCCTCTCCCGGCCTCGTCTTGATTACGGGCACGGTATTTATCATCCTACCTGGGTAGAGTTCTCCATTTTTGCTGGAGAAGTTGCTACCTTGTGCCTCCTCTATTGCCTTTTTGTAAAACTCTTCCCCATCATCTCGATTTGGGAGTTGAGAGAAAAGCATGAAGAGGAAAAGGCCCCCGCAAAAGAGACAGTAGATGTACTGAGTAATTAATGAAAATAGGCGGTCTTTACTATGACTAGTAAAAATAAAATTTATCTATTAGGGCTTTTACGGATAGTGAGCTTACACGCGGTGTTCTTTTTTACTATTGCTTCAACTATCTGTTTCATCCTTACGCAACCTTCTCTGGCTGCTTCGGCAAAGAAATCTAATCATTTTCAGATCGGAGATGAAATTATCTCTCATATTATAGAGATGGGGGGAATTGAGCTCTTAGACCCCAATACTCTAAAAAGGAACCTCCTCTTAATAGTCTTTGCATCGCCTGAACAGGAATTTTCAAAAAAGGCACTGCAAGCTGTGCAAAAGATACTAGATGAATCACCGTTAAAAGATTTTAAGGCTGTCGGGATAGTTTCTTCTTCTAAGGGACATCAAGCTGTTCAAAAACTGATTGAAAAGTATCACCTCAACTATCCGGTTCTCTATGATGAAGGGGATGATATTGCAACTCAAGTAAGAATCCTTGTGTACCCTACTACCTTGATCATTAACAAAAAAGGTGAACTGGTTTATTACTACTCCTTGTATGCATCAAATTACTACAATCTTATTTCAACACAATTAAAGAGGATCATTGAAGATAAAGAGAAAAACCATGCTGATAGAGGAATGGTAGAAAAGCAACAAGAGGAGGAAATCAAGAAAGCCAGAGAGAAAATTGAGAGTGGGAATGTCAAGGAGGCAGTGAACGTCCTGACCACCCTACTTGAAAAGGGCTATGATTCCTTTGACCTGCGTCTTCTACTGGGTTACTCGTTGATCAATCTCAATCAGCCAGAAAAGGCACTCGTACACTTCAAAAAAGCAAAAGCGACACAACCCAATTCTACACGTGTAAAGGTGGGAATGGGGATAGCATATGCTCGCTCAGGTTCAACCGGAAATGCCCTCTCACTTCTCACTAAAATAGACAAAAACGATCCGCATGCCTTTCTTGCCCATAGAGAACTTTCTCATATGTATGAGGAGAGGGGTGAGGTAGACAAAGCTATCTACTATATCAAAAAAGAGCTGGATTGCCTGACTCATCAAATCAAGGAGTAGGAAATGGACTACCACTGTGTACCATCAAAAAAGATTGTGTATTTTACATTAATATTTCTACTGTTAGGAAATACTTTTCAGGCAAAAAGCGTTGTGGGAAAGATTTATCCAGGAATGAAGGCACTTCCCTTCGCACTAAACGATCTAAACGAAAAGAGAAAAACTCTCTTCCAGTTAAGTGACGGAAAAAAATTGACCGCTCTCGTCTTCTGGGCCACCTGGAATGAACAATCCTCAGATGCACTAAAAAGACTTCAAAAATCGTATCTACACTATCAATCGAAAGGATTTCAAGTTATTGCCATCAATGTGGAGGACCAAACCGTTTCAAAAAAAAGATCAAAAGATATCACTCGCTACTGTAAGGAGAAAGGTTTTACCTTTCCGGTACTGATCGATCAGAACCTGGAAACATTACACCACTATTCAATAGTTGCCATCCCCACAACCTTCCTCATCAACGAGGAGGAAACCATTGTATACAAACTTCCTGGCTATCCTATCACCGGTGCGGAACAACTGTTTTCCACTATCAAAAAACTCATAGACCCTGAATCTGGAGAGGTTTTACCAGATCAGATAAGAATACCTAGCAAGAAAGCCCTGCGATACTATCAAATGGGCAAGGTTCTCCAGGACAGGGAAGACTACTCCGGTGCCATCGAGTCTTTACGCAAGTCCATTACTGTCGACCCGGATTTTTTAGCCGCCTACAATCGTCTGGGGATCATTCTCCATGAAGTGGGAAGGCAAAAAGAGGCCGTTGAAATCTTCGACCGGGCTCTCTCCAGGAACCCAGAGGATCTTTCTTTTTTGGCAGACTATGGCAATTTTTTAATCCAGACTGGAGATACCGAAAAGGGATTGTCAATGATTAGAAAGGTTCTCAAAGAAGATCCGAATTCTTTTGAGGGACACTACTATCTGGGCAACTACCTTTTAAAGCAGGGGAAAAAAGATGAGTCCTTGCGAGAAGCCCAAAGATTAGTAAAATTAAATCCCCTTGATTTCCATGGCCACCGATTACTAGGCAGCGTGTACGAATCCCTGGGTAACAAGAAAGAATCCCTTGCCGCCTATAAGAAGGCGGCAATGCTTCTTGAAAAAAAGGTAAAACCATATGATTCCCTTTTAGGTCTTTCCTTCTAAACCTTAATTGCCGCTAAACCCTGCGGGCGAGGTAGAGAAAAGATGCTACACCACAATTCAAAGAGGAAGTCGGAAATCAGCTTTCTGACATGGAAAGCTTTGTGGATAGCCTTCATCTACCTCACGGCTTGTACTACAATCCCATCACACCCCAATCAAAAAGTCTCAACCCATTTCGATCTTGCGATTACCTACATTATGGCTGAAAAATGGGATAAGGCCATTTTTCAGCTCAAAAAATCCGCTCAACTCAATTCCGATGCCATAACCTATCACTTGCTTGGTATGGTCTATACAAAAAAACGCATGTGGGAGGAAGCTATCGAATCCTACAAAAAATCTCTTGCCATCAAACCTAATCTTTTAGGTGCTCATCAAAGCTTAGGGGAAATTTACCTAAAGCAAATGATGTGGAGAGAAGCCCAAGCTGAGTTTGAAAAGATTATTGAACTCGATAAGGAGCATGCCGAAGGATATGTCGGTCTAGGTAACGTATACTACAATAGAGGCATGTGGGATGAGTCCCTCTCTTTTTATAACAAATCCTTAGAAATTGATCCTAATGTACCTGAAGCGTATAACGGTAGAGGTACAATTCACATGGAAAGAAAGCAAGGAGATCAGGCGATAGCTAATTTCAAAAAGGCCATCGAGTTACACCCTCACTATGGTGAGGCTCATCAGAACCTTGGTACTCTCTATAATCTGGAAGGAGGATACAACAAAGCCATTCCTTCTCTAGAAAAGGCAGTTGAAATTAATCCTGACTCTGAGAAAGCCCACTACCATCTCGGAGTAGCATACAATGAGGCAAATCAATGGAGCCGTGCCATTAAAGAGTTCAAAAAATCAATTGCACTCAATCGCGATTTCGCTGAAGCCCACCATGGGCTGGGCATGGCCTATTGTAAACAGGGAAAATTTCGAAGAGCCTATACCCCATTAAAAATGGCTGTCGGATTCAATCCCAATTCAGAAGAGTACCACTATGATTTAGGAGCTGCTTATGATGAAGGAGGAAAGATTGACAAAGCTATTGAGGTGTTTGAAAATATTATCGATAGTAACCCTGATTATTCAAAGGCATATTTTTCCCTGGCCTTCGCCTATATCAAAAAGGGAGAAAGCGACAAGGCAATACCTTACCTAAAGAAAGCGATTGCACATACCCCCCAGTCTGCTGAACTTCACTGTCGCTTAGGACAAGCATACTATACTACCAATCTATATGATGAGGCTATATTTGAATACACTACAGCAATAGACTTAGATCCTAGCTATGCTGAGGCCTACTATAATCTGGCTGTCACCCACACGACTATGGATAATACAACAATGGCAAGAAAATTTCTTAAAAAGGCACAAGACCTCAATTATCCTATCGAGGAAGAACTCTTAGAACTAATTAAAGAGGAACCATAAAAACTATCCTCTCACCAATTTTTACTGGGAAATATTCTTGCGATGATCTTTATCACAGTGATTTCCCCTTCAACAAGTTATGTACCTTATTATAATCATCAACCAGTAGAAAAAGGACACGTGTAAAATGGCAAATAAAATTTTCTTGCATAAATTATCACCATTAACAGTATTAATAACTCTATTTGTTTTGCACCTACTGCAATTCTTCCATCCTAAAATACCCCTCACTAACGCCAAAGAAGACGACTGTATAGAATGTCATACAAAATACACTCCTAATATAGTCAAAGACTGGCATGCAAGCGAAATGTCAAAGCAAACAGAGAAAGAAATTACCTGTGCCACTTGCCATGGGAATGAACACCATACTGAGATTGATTATGACAAGGCGCTCACTCCCACCGCAGCCACCTGTGAAGAATGTCATGAAGAAAGAGTCAAACAATTCAACTCAGGTAAACACTCAGACGCCTGGACAGCTATTAGTACCATGCCTGTCCTTGCTAACCAACCTAAGGACTTAATAGAAGGAGAAAAAGGATGTGGCGGATGTCACTCCATAGGAAAGGAAAATGGACAATGTGATTCCTGCCACACCAGGCATCGCTTTTCAAGGGAAGAGGCACGTCGGCCTGAAGCTTGTCTACCTTGTCACATGGGTTTTGATCATGGTCAGTGGGAGATTTGGAGCTCTTCTAAGCATGGAGTAATCTATAGGGTAGATCGAGAATCAGGAAGGGGACCTGTATGCCAGACCTGCCATATGCCTAAAGGCAGCCACGGGGTTTCCACTTCCTGGGGATACTTTGCCCTCAGGCAACCGGAACCAGATAAAGAGTGGGAAACCTACAGAAGATCTATCTTTAAAGGCCTGAATATCCTCGACCCCGATGGGAAACCCCGATCATGGAAAGAGAGGGTTGAAATGGGGCAGCTCTTCAGCATTAGTTTATTGGAGGATTGGAAAAAAAAGAGAGAGGAGATGATTACCATATGCAGCAAATGTCATGCGGCAAATTATGCGAGAGAAGAATTAAAAAAATGTGATAATATTGTAAAACAGTCGGATAAAGTAATGTCAGAGGCTATAGAAATCGTATCAGCTTTATATGGGGAAGGTTACTTAAAGAAAGCTGAAGACTACCCAGTGTTTCCAGACTTGGTGTTATTTTATGAAATTCCAACTTCTATAGAACAAAAACTTTCTACTATGCTAATGCGTCATCGAATGAGGGCTATTCAGGGCGCTTTCCACACCAACCCTGAGTATACTCTCTGGTATGGATGGGCAGAACTAAAAAGAGGCCTAACAGAAATTAAAGCAGAGGCGAGTATAATACGTGAACGTGCAACCATCCCTTCAAGCAAAAAATAAATATACATTAAGACAGGATGTCTGCTCAGAAGATCGTAGGATTTTAAATCATTAACTGGAGAGATTAAGGTTTTAATTTAAATGAATCATCATAAAGAAGTGTATCATCTGTTTAATAAGCTAAAGTCTTTTATTCTCCTGCATACTGTTCTTCTTTTATTTGCTTTTTGTGACCCTGCCCTTTGCCAGCCGAAAAAAATAACCGTCGTCTATGGCAGCGAAGAAAGGATAGCTTTGACTAACTGGTCTTTTGTATACCATTTAGTAAGAAAGGATGAGGTATCGTTCAAAAGAGTTTCACCTGAGGTTTTGAAAAAGAAGTCTCAGAATTTGTATCTTATGGAAAGATATGATGATGAAGAAGGCAAGGGGGACTTCGGAAAGGGGAAAGAGATCCTTATCGAGTGTGTAAAATTATCTTCAATTGAGTATCTTTGGAATTGGAACTATGGCAGTTATCAAAAGGTTATTCTTACGTTTACCGATGGGACTAAATTAGAAAGAGTCCGTTTGGGACCCATTGCAACATCATTTTTTGGCGAAGAAAGATTTCTTTACGGGAAAGGAATTTATTTAGAAGGGGATTATACATCTCAATACGAATTGAAGCACCTTAACTATAACTTAGATAAGTGGCTGAGAGGATCAGTCCCCAAACGAGAAATCATTGTAAAAATTATTTTCCAGTAGAAAAAATTGTTGAGGTCTTCCTCTTCTTCATAATCTCTCAACCCAGAACATTTCGATACCTTCTTCCATACTTTCTCATGATGCGTGCCTCAATCTTACTATCTGTCTGACTTTACTTCAACCACCTTTTCTGTAAAAGCCTTTGAGAGTTCCTTTTATAGTACTCTATTGCCTCCTTGAGGTTGCCCTTCTTTTCGTATAACTCTCCCATAACATAAAAGATGTCCTCATCCATATAGTTGGACGAGAGAACCTTTTTCAAGAGTTCCTCCGCCTCGTCAATATTCCCTCTATGCAGATAGACTTGAGCCATCCCTTTAAGCGCGGCAGGGTCATCCGGATTCTTTTTCAGCACAGCCTGGAATTCTTTCTCTGCCTTTTCCAATTCTGCCTTATCAAGATAGATGATTCCCATTCCCAGGTGGGCTTTTGTACTATCAGGTTTCCTTTCGAGAACCTTCCGATAGGCATCCATGGCACTATCATAGAAACCCCGCTCCTTCAAACTATCAGCAAGAGCAAGATATCTTTCGGTCTTCCCGTTCATCCTGGTCTCTATAGCTTTCGGATGGAGGACACTTTCCAGTTCTTCCTTTTTCACTTCACCCAACAAATAACCCAGCTCTGCATCCATTTGATCATAATACGCAATGGTGTAGCTGGGAAAAGCAATCACAATCTTTCCAGTGCGATCAATGATAAAGCTGGTAGGTATGGCAATGATCTCATACTGGGCATAGACCTTTCGTTGGTCGTCAATAAGAATCGGGTAAGAAATTCCCAGCCCACTTTTGACCTTCAAGTGTTCCTCCGGCTTTTTTTTCTCAGAAATAATGAGCAGCACTTCAACTGACTCCCGATAAGACAATTTCTTGGATAATATTTCTTCCAGATCATTAATTGCCTTCAAGGTATTCTGCTGATAAAGTTCACCGAAGACCAATACAGTAATCTTCCCTCTAAAATCTTTCAGGGCAAGTTCTCTTCCGGTCAGATCTTTTAAGATGAAATTGGTCGTCATACGTCCTACTAAAGGACTGGCCAGTGAAACATTCAGAGGTAACAGAATTAAAATACCTCCCAGGATAAAACTTTTACACACTTCCCAAATCCTTTTCTCTCGTCTCATAAATCTGCCTCTTAATAAGTTACCCTAAATTTTTATTTTCTTACTTCTCTTCCTTCTCCTTAGAAGCATTGGTTTTCTTTAATGGCTCGATCTTCCTATATTTTCGGCCGTACTTCTCTTCATCATGGCAGCCTGCCGCACAGGTTCCGCCATCTGCATCCGCCTTAAATACTAGGGGGAACTCCCAATTACCATAGGGTACTGCTGCTCGCACATGTGCCTTTTGTTTGCTCGCATGGATCTCATGACAGGCCCGGCAGGTTCTTCCCTTCTCTTCTTTATTGACATGGAGAAAGTGAAGATTTAAATCTCCATCCCGGAAATTGGTCAAGGCGGTAGTCCTCTCCTCCAAAAAGGTATCTTTGGGATGGCATTGGAAACAGAGGTTGTATTCTTTAAGGTCAAAAGGGGCATAGAAGTCTTCAGGAAAATAACTGACCAAACGCCGAAATATATTGGAACCATGCGGAGAGTGACAGGCAATGCAATTATTTTGCTTAATCGGTCCATGTTTGAAAGGATTATCTTCCATCAGTTTTGCGATATCCTCCAGCATCGTCCCATCACGACCTTTTATCTTTTTATTATGACAGGAAAGACATACATCATACATGGGCTTTGCCAGCAACCTGGGAAGTGATGAGGCGTGGGCAGCATGACAATTGGAACAGCTTTCCCCAACGATAGTTGCCTCGTGGACATGGGCACTATTCTTAATAATATTGGCTATATCCTCATGACAATCATAGCAGAATTCCGGCTCACTCTTGGTGATCATCATGGGGTTATTGCTTCCGTGGGGATCATGGCACTTTTGGCAATCCTCCTCAATTACAGGTTTATGGACATGTCTCATCTTCAGCATTGCATCAAATTCTTTCTTGTGGCAGAAGATACAGAGTTCCTTACCTCCACGGATAAGAAGATTCTTATTCCAAGAAGAGTGATTTACATGACAGAGGATGCAAGCCCCTTCTTCTGCTGGAGCATGGGTATATTTCTTGCCCTGGAATTTTTCAGTCTTTTCATGGCAAGTAAAACAGAGCTCCTTACCTGGATCTACTTTGACCAGGAAAGGAAATTCCGAGCTATGGGAGTCATGGCACTTGAGACATTCTCCCTTAGCTATAGGCTCATGTACAAAATTCTTGAGCTTCAATTTATGGCAGAAGGTACAAAGTGTTTCATCAGTGGCAACCAACTTGAAAACATGGCGATCTTCCACTGTTACATGACATACATTACATGCTTTGAGAACTACAGGACTATGAACATATTTAGCTTCTTTGTAGTTAGCATGGCATTCCGCATCTACACAGCTTGCCCGCAGTTGGATGTCCGATGAATCTTTTTGTATCTCAGGCTGGGCTCTTGACACCAATGAGACGAAAATCACCAAAGACACCACTCCTATGGCACCCCAGTTCCAACGTTTTATAATTTTCTCCCCCACCCCCTTTTCAACCATAATCATTTTCCTTTGGATAAATACTCTCTATCTAGTTGCTAGCTATGATTTAGAATTTTTAGCATCTAATAAATTTTCCTTTTTAAATAACACTCTGTAGAAGCCTTGTAGTGTTTTAATGCCTCGTTAGTCTTTCCCAGGGACTCATAAATTATTCCCAACTCCAGGTGAATGACTGCAGAATCAGGGCACAGACTCGGTCCAGCTTGCAGGACCTCAAGCGCCTTTTTTGTTTGTCCTTTCATGCGGTAGACACGACCCAGACCAATCCTTGCATCAATCGAACGGGAATCCAGTTCAATCCCTTTTTTTAAGTGCTGCAGGGCCTGTTCGATCTCTTTTTGGTTAAGGAGTGCAAGACCAAGAAAAATATGACCTTCCGGATTAGCCGTATCCAGATCTACTGCTTTCCTAAACTCTTGAAGGGCCTTTTCATCCATACCCCTCTTCCTCAACGTCTTTCCAAGGTTAATGTGATTAATTGCCCTCTTTTGATCTTCTGTAAGGCTCGTATGATTGTTTTCACTTTCTGCATGTAATTCCTTTTCCGTTATGAGGCCAATAAGTAATTTAACCTGTCCCAAGATTTTCTCCTGGTAGTTGTCTCGAAAACCCCCATAGTGAAAACGGTAGACTCCCTTCCTGTTAATCAGGGCCGTAGAAGGAAAGACAAAGACACCAAACTCAGAATATACCTCTGCTCCACTGTCAAGTAAAATAGAGAAAGGTATTCCTAGAGACTTTTTCAAGTTCTTAATTTCAGACAATTTATCCGTGTCTTTTGTAATAGCCAGAATTTCCAAGGGTTGATCTGAAAGCTTTTCAAAGACAACTTTCAGCTCTTTTAATGCTTTAAGTGAGCGCCCCTGTCCCACACGCCAATAGAGAACAAGAACAACCTTCCCTTTTGACTGGGAAAGGGAATGAGTTTTTCCACTAAGGTCTTTAAGTTTAAAGTCTGGAGGAATCTCCCCTTCTTTTAAATGTCTGAATCCCCAACACTGCGGTAAATCAAATAAGAATATAGTTAAAAAGAGGCATGCAGCCATAAAAATTATTCTCTTCATTAAAAATTTCTCCAAAAGATAGTAACTTACATATTACTCTTCGTACTTTACCG
>JAZFSJ010000166.1:0-6569 GCA_036446115.1 Thermodesulfobacteriota bacterium
CCCGCTATGGGAAGCTAGGATAGTAAAAAGATTATAACAGACAGGGCAAGGAAAGCAAATTATAGGACAAAAAAAAGGGAGAAATCCTGAAATTATATAATTTCATGTTGGATCTCTCCCTGAGCGGTAGATGTTTAAGTTAGCATTTTGATAAATATCTATATTTGGTGGAACAGAGGGCATGATGATTGTCTGAATCAAGATAGTCAGATTAAGAGAAAATTCTGCCCTTATTTTGTAATACCAATATCCTATTTCGGAGAAGAAACCTCTATTCGCTTTGGCTGAATATGCAAGAGCCTGATAGCGGAGAAAGCTTGCCTGAGCTACTTGAAGCTGTTCAGTACAAGCAGGATAAGATATATCCTTTTGTCTTGTTTCAAGATTGCTAAATTCCTGGGCTATTGCTATTGGCGAATCATCCTCGGATAGTTCAAGGTATATTTTAGCCTCCAGAAGGATTATTAGGCTTTGTTCCATATATTCTGAATATTCTTCAAAAGCGTAACGAGAACATTCTTTCGCTTTTAGTATCGAAGCGGATGTTCCGATTCCTGTGTTGGGAATAATAAGAATAGGTAGGAAAATAATAAGACCAACAAAGACCATAATAGTGATCCTTCGAAAGGACGAAAGCACCTGTTTCATTTCTGCCTCCTTAATTGATAGTTTTTAAAGTACTTAAACGTCTACACCCGCGAGGGTAGATGAGATTATATCGAAATCGAGGAACAAAATCAAAATTATGGGATGTTTCTACCTAATTTTTCAAAGATGGAGCAAGTAATGGTAATTATTTTTTATCAGGGTTGAATCTACGAGGATATTTTCTACGTCTCGGCGTGTAAGGTTTCTGTTCGGATGTGTGTTGTTTTTGTTTAGGTGTATATTGTTTTTCCTGTAAAGTTTGTTGTGGATTTTCTTTTCTTGACCACTTTTCTCTTGAAGCATTAATAACTTTAGGCCTGTTTTGGTTCCTGGAGACAGGAAGGGGAAGAGTGTGGGCCAGGAAAGGTCTATTTGATTGTCCATCTATTGTTAATTTAATAGCCACTTGGAAGCGAGATAGGTTGACAAGATCGTTCTCGGTAAAGACTTCTGAATACTCTTTTTGAAGAATTTGTGCATCTTCTGCTCCGGCGGTAAAGGTAATCATTGTTCCGATGTTTCCCAATATCGCTTTTTGTACATCTTCGGGAACCTGAGCCATATATTGGTTGGCAAGCATCAAATTAAGTCTGTATTTCCTTGCTTCTGAAAGGATTTTTATAAAAGAGGTGGTGGCAAAGTTTTGGAACTCGTCGACATAAAGATAGAAATCACGCCTTTTTTGTTCTCTTATATCAACTCGATGCATTGCCGCCAGTTGGATTTTGGTTATCAACATGGCGCCAAGCAAATTAGCATTATCTTCCCCGATTCTTCCTTGTGATAGATTGGCGAGAAATATTTTTCCGTCATCCATAACATCATCTATTCTAAAAGAACCTTTTGGTTGGCCGATTATTTCGCGAATCATTGGCGATAGAACAAATTGACCGACCTTGTTTTGAATGGGGGAGATAGCTTCTTTTTGAAGCCTTTCTGGCATTTTATTAAACTCTTCATTCCAGTAATGGACAAGGTTTGGGTCATCAATATTTCGAACAATTTGATCTCGGAATTTCCTGTTTGCCAGAATTTTTAAGACGTCCGCCAAGGTTGAACCGGGAGTTTGAGCTAGAGTGAGGAATGAATTTCTTAATATATATTCCATTCGCGCAGACCAGACATTGGCCCAAATTTTTGTAAATATTGATAGAAGTCCAGAGGCTGCAAGTTCTGCTTCCTCACGAGTTTTAACCTCAAGTGGATTAATTGTTGGGGGATTTTTATCTGCGGGATTAAAGTAGATTACGTCATTAATTCTATTCTTTGGAATGTAATCAAGAAGTATTTCTATCAGGTCACCATGAGGATCGATAACGGCCAAACCGCGGCCCTTTTTAAGATCATCAATGGCCATGTTGGCAATTAAAGTGGATTTACCAGTACCTGTTTTTCCTAGTGTCCAAATGTGTCGTCTTCTGTCCGGAGTTCTAATTCCGAATATTGCTTCTCTGTTTTTAAAATGGGTTTTGGCAAAGTAATTTATTTTCTTTTTTTCATCGTCTGATTTATCTATGGCGACAGGTAAATCTTCGGGGGGCTCAGAAAGAACTGATGCTCCCCAAGCAATAGAAGTGGTTTTTATCTTGTCGCTTGGGAGATGCCACACAGTTGCCAGTTCTTGAATATTTAATATCTGATTGTCCTCAACTTTTCTTTGTAAAAGACTATCCAGAGCAGATTTTTTCTTCAGCTGTGAAGTTTTCTTTGATGAAAATTTATTGCCGTCAGCTCTTGTAAACACACCAAAACTAGATGTAAGTTCTTTTAGGGTTTCCTTCGTGTTAGCAGCAAGCCTTATTGTGACCTTGAAGCCTGGGTAAGAAATCTTCTCATTTATGATATTTGCGTCCGATCTTGGGGAATAAGAGCCGTCTTCGTTTTTTGTGCCTTTCTCAGCATAAAGAGCCCCTTTTCTTTGCCAAGAAGAGCTCGTAGCCTCCAGAGCGAGCTGAACTAGTCCGATTTCATCAGGATCGCCTTTTGATAAAACAGAAAGAACGGAGGCAAGAGGATCAATGTCCTGAAATGATTCAAAGGTGGCAGTTGGGTAATAACTTCCTTTACTAAGGTAGAGTTTCTTTATTTCCAGCCCTTTGTCTACCAAGGGGTCCTGTATTTTCTCAATAATTACGAGGGGATAGTTTGACTGAATTTGTGTTTTAACAAAAGGGACCAAGTCGCTGTCGCAAGTTATTTGAAATCTAATTTGTTGATCGAAAAGTAATATTTCTAATGCCAAAGCTTGTGATTTTGTGCCTAACAGCTTCTTTAAGGAGGAAACGGAGTTAATTTGAGTTAACGCGGACAGGAATGTTTGGGCTGCTTCAGGTGTCACTTCAGTATTTCTTGGAAGCTTCAAGAGAAGGGTAGTTAAATTTTCCATACTATCATTATATATGGTAGCTTTCTGAAAATGTAGCGGACATTGGTAGTTTGTTTTCAAGGCTAATTTATGGTAAATTAGTGGTTGCTTCAGGGTCCGTAGCTCAGTGGCTAGAGCGCTTACCTGATAAGTAAGAGGTCGATGGTTCGATCCCATCCGGACCCACACAATATATCCTATAATTTGACTTCTGATCTAATTTTTGCTAATATTTCCACATCAATACTTAACAGTGTTGTTGCACATTCCCAAATACTCAAATCCATAATCCATTGATTGTTTATGTGCGAAAGCACAAGGAGGAGCAGTGTTGCAAAAAAGCCTAAAAGGCAGAACGGTTACAGAATGGATTCATATAATTCTTATTGTTTTGGCATTGGTTTTATCTGTCGTTAGCGCCATAGTTTCTAGCAGATCTCTCGAGTTTGCAAAGGAGTCGTTAGCGAATGCGGAGGCCAGTTATTGCAACACAGCCAGAACTGTGGGTTATGATCAATTGGCTTTGGAGCATCAACAGCGTTATCGGGAAATTTGTATAATACAGAGGTATACTCCATGCGGTATGGATGGGTGCGAGTGAGTATCGGGAGACGGACAGGGTTATTTATCATCTATTAGAGATGAGCCCTGTCCTTATTTTTTTAAATACTATTGACTCCTTTTGCACCTCTCATATATAATTGTCCTTGCCGATTGAGGCAAGTTACTTTATGAGAAACATAAAAGAAATTTCCAAAATTATTTTCGGACCAGGTACTGGTGACTAAAATAGGGAAAGTTTGTTTCTTCAGGTAACCGGCTTCAAGGCCGGTTTTTTAGTTTTAAAATTAAATATATTTTTTCGGGCCTGTAGCTCAGCTGGCAAGAGCGCTACATTTGCAATGTAGAGGTCACCGGTTCGAGCCCGGTCAGGTCCACTTTGTTCTTTGACATCTGAAGGGAAAAGGTCGCAAAAAATTCTACTAACGCAGACAGTGGATGCCTTGGTCTTATCTACCGAAGAAGGACGCACATAGCAGCGATATTCACCGGTTAGGAGCTACGATCCTATGACCCGGTGGTGTCCGAATGGGGAAACCCGTCTACATTTATCTGTAGTCAACCTTCTTTCAACTTACAGATTTATCTGTATATACGAGAAGGTAGGGAACCGTCCGAACTGAAACATCTAAGTAGGGCGAGGAAAATAAATCAATCGAGATTGCCTCAGTAGCGGCGAGCGAAATGGCAATAGTCTAAACCAAGAAGATTCTTCGGAATTTTTTTGGGGTTGCGGGACTCTAATATGGGAGTTAAAAGGGTAGTGGAACAACTTGGAATAGTTGGCCATAGAAAGTGAAAGTCTTGTACATTAAACCCAATTAACCTCTAGGAGTATCCCAAGTACCACGAAGCACATACTTTGTGGGAATCCGGGGGAGCCATCCTCCAAGACTAAATATATGATAAGAACCGATAGTGAACTAGTACCGTGAGGGAAAGGCGAAAAGAAGGGCGGAACGCCCAGTGAAATAGAACCTGAAACTGTTTGCGGACAAACCGAGAGAGCTTTAATTTATTAGAGTGATCTCGTGCCTATTGAAGAATGAACCGGCGAGTTACCTCCTTTAGTACCTTGTTTAAGCCACTTTAGTGGTGAAAGCATAGCGAAAGCGAGTCCGAATAGGGCGTTTATGGTACTAGGTGGTAGACCCGAAACCAAGTGATCTATCCATGAGCAGGGTGAAATCTGATGAAAATCAGATGGAAGCCCGAACCCGTGTCTGTTGCAATAGGCTGGGATGACTTGTGGATAGCGGCAATATGCCAATCGAACTTGGAGATAGCTGGTTCTCCCCGAAAGGTGTTTAGGCACCGTGGCCGTGTTAAAGTATGGAGTGGTAGAGCTACTGGATGGGCTATCGAACGTAAGTGAGATATCTCAACCAAACTCCGAATAATCCATATTATCGCGGCTAGACAGTCATACGGGGCTAAGCTCGTGTGACGAGAGGGAAACAACCCAGACTCTCAGCTAAGGTCTCTAAATTCTGACTAAGTTTGAAAGGAAGTCTTTTTTCATAGACAGCCAGGAGGTTGGCTTAGAAGCAGCCATCCTTTAAAGAAAGCGTAACAGCTCACTGGTCGATGAAAGAGGGCGCCGAAAATTTATCGAGGATTAAGTCAGGTACCGAAGCTAGAGATGTGTATCGCAAGATATGCGTGGTAGGGGAGCGTTCCATGGGCAGTGAAGCTTAACTGTAAAGTTGAGTGGAGCGCATGGAAGTGAGAATGCCGGTATGAGTAGCGCACTAGACGTGTGAGAATCACGTCCGCCGAATGCCCAAGGTTTCCGTCGCAAGGTTCGTCCTCGACGGGTTAGTCGGCTCCTAAGGCGAGGCCGTAATGGCGTAGTCGATGGACAAGCAGTTAAAATTCTGCTACTTGGAGTGAATCGTTTGAACTGGGGGTTAACTGAGCAGGATACTTGAAGCTTTCAGACAAATGAAAGTGTAAATTGTTAGGTAGTTGAAATTGGAAAATCCGTTTTGACGGTTAATCGAGCAATGATACAAAGCACTAAGAGATTAGAGTAATTTCAAAATATTCAGCTTGCGAGAAAAGGCTCGCAGTGAGATTCAAATCAAGCCGTACCGTAAACCGACACAGGTGGGCAGGTAGAGAATACTAAGGCGATCGGGAGAAGGATTCTTAAGGAACTCGGCAAACAAGCTTCCCGTAACTTCGGGAGATGGGATGCCCACTTTATTGTGGGTTGCAACAAACGTTTGCTAGTCGACTGTTTATCAAAAACACAGGTCCGTGCGAAACCGAAAGGTGATGTATACGGGCTGACGCCTGCCCAGTGCTGGTAAGTTAAAGGGATGGGTCTTCTGTCTTCGGACATTAGGCTCTGAACCGAAGCTCCGGTAAACGGCAGCAGTAACTATAACTGTTCTACGGTAGCGAAGTTCCTTGTCGGGTAAGTTCCGACCCGCACGAATGGCGTAACGAGTTAACAACTGTCTCGAGCCTCTACTCGGCGAAATTGCGTTGGCCGTGAAGACGCGGCCTACTTCCACCAGGACAAAAAGACCCCGTGGAGCTTTACTATAGTTTGACATTGATTTGTGCGCTTTAATTGTTTAGCGTAGGAGGGAGTGCTTGCACACCAATGAAACACCTCCCTTTGGAGTGTGGCAAATCTTACCTATTAGTCTTTAATTCAGGCTGAGGGAAAGTGTTAGATGGGTAGTTTTACTGGGGCGGTACCTTGCCAAAGAGTAACGCAAGGGTACAAAGGTTGGCTTAGCACGGATGGACATCGTGCTGTAAGTACAAAGGTATAAGCCAGCTTGACTGCGAGAGTGACGGCTCGAGCAGGTGCGAAAGCAGGTCTTAGTGATCCTCCGATGCGTCATGGGTACGCACGGAGCTTAACGGATAAAAGCTACCCCGGGGATAACAGAGTGGTCGCGCCCGAGAGTTCATATCGACGGCGCGGATCGCTACCTCGATGTCGGCTCACCACATCCTGGGGCTGGAGAAGGTCCCA
>JAZFSJ010000167.1:0-7099 GCA_036446115.1 Thermodesulfobacteriota bacterium
GGCTAAGGCAGAAGGAGATGCAAAACGGCCATGTCCCGCTTTTGAACAAAAAATAGGTTGCTGGGACCTTGACTGGAAACCACTTTTGCAAAATGCCCCGGATGAACAAAAGGAGATGATGGGACAGTGGGTGAAAGAGAACTGCCCCAAGTGCCCTGTGTATGGTCACCATCAAGATGCAATTGACGCAAAGATAAATGCAATCACACAGTGAAGTATAAAGTTTGGATAGGGCTTTAATCCCTGCCAAAACTTCTTACTTTTCAGCATTTTTTATAAGTACTATCGCATCCTTTAGTCTTTTTATTACCCTCTCTTTCCCTAGATTCGATATCACCTCATAAATTCCCGGGCTGGCGGTGCTACCTGTTAAGGCGACCCGGTGCGGCTGGGCGATCTGGCCTAAGCTGATGTTACGCTCAGAGGTAATCTTATTAAAAATAGCTTCAATTTCCCCTTCACTCAAATTCTCCGCTCTCTCAAAGTAGCTTATTGCTTCAGTAAAAATATCTACCGCCTTTAGCGTTAAAAACTTCTTCACAGCTTTTGTCTGGTAATCTATCTCATCTTTAAAATAAAATAACGCCGCATCAGCCATTTCCTCCAGGGTCTTGCTCCTCTCCTTAAAACCCTTGATGACTTTTGCCAGATACTGCAAATCATCTACCTTGACTTCCCGTTTCTCAAGAAAGGGAGTTAATAATCTAGCCAGGTTTTCATCAGACGCTTCTTTGATATAGTGACTGTTTAACCAGAGTAGTTTATCGGGATTAAAAATCCCTGCTGACTTTCCCACATTTTCAAGACTGAATTTTTCCACCAGCTCATCTTTGCTAAAAATTTCCTGATCTCCATAAGACCAACCTAACCTCACCAAAAAATTGATCACCGCCTGGGGAAGGTATCCCATCTCCTTATAAGCCATCACAGAAGTGGCACCATGTCTTTTGCTAAGCCTGGCCTTATCTTTACCCAGGGTAAGTGGCATATGGGCAAATTGAGGCAGTTGATAGTTGAGTGCCTGATACAACAAAATCTGCCTTGGGGTATTATTCACATGGTCATCTCCCCGAATGATATGGGTAATCCCCATGGTAGCATCATCAACCACCACCACGAAATTGTAGGTGGGGGTACCATCTCTGCGACAGATGATAAGATCATCAAGCTCTGAATTTTCAAAGACTATGGTACCCTTTATCAGGTCATTTACCTCAGTTTGACCGCTCTCAGGAGACTTAAATCTGATAGCAAATGGTTTGTCAGGATACTCCTTGGTCAACTCCCGGCATTTACCGTTGTACTTTGGTTTTTTCCCCTGCTTGAATGCCTGCTTTCTCTTTTCTTCCAGCTCATCGGGATCACAGTAACAACGATAGGCCTTTCCCTGACTCAAAAGAGTTTTAAGCTGTTCCCTATAAATATCCGTTCTCTTGCTTTGATAGTAAACTTCCTCATCCCAGTCAAGCCCCAGCCACTTCATGGCCTCAAATATACCCTGTGTTGATTCTTCGGTCGAACGGACCTTATCGGTATCTTCGATACGCAGGATGAATTTCCCACCATGATGTCTGGAAAAAAGCCAGTTAAATAAAGCAGTTCTGGCACTGCCGATATGTAAATGCCCGGTAGGACTGGGGGCAAATCGCGTCCTTATCATTTTCTTCAGTGTCCTTTGTAGTTTCGTATTAATACAGAGATATAATACTAAATTCGTTGATTTACAATAAAAAAATTAAATCAGTATGCAAATTGGCGCAGATAAACGCTGATAGTATTAAAATATCCTACTTATATAAAGAGCCAAACGAAATCTTTTGACTTACAAAACAATATTAACTATAATCCAACCACATTTCAAAGGAGTTTTTAAAAGATGAATAAAATTGCAACTAAGAAAAAAACTAACTCCCCCGATGGTGAAAAGGCTGCGATCTCTAAAACAGTAGATGAAATCATTGCGGAATGCTCGCCACTTCCCGATACTGTCAACCTCTTCGGCAAGATAAGAGAACTGGAACACTCCACCACTGATTACAGCACTGTTCTGTCCAAAAGATTTTGCAAAAGCACCATAGCTGAACAAGAGTTTGTAATTAACCACCTTCTCCCCCATCTTAAGAGGTTCAGCTTGAGTGAGAGTCTTAACAATGTGGTACGGAAGGAACTCCTTGCCCCCCGCATAACAATCGACATCCTCCACTATCTCATCAGGTCTGATACCATGGTGGACCAGCAAATACTGGAAAACGCCAACAAGGCAGAAGAAATAGTTAATCAGTTTTCAACCTTACTTCAGAGCAGCTCTTCTCTGGAATCTCAGGACTCCACTACACTCTTTGACAAATTCAATAAAACATCACCTTCACTCCAGTTGGGAATTATCATGGAGTTGATCCATCGTGAAGGTGAGAAGATTGAGATACTACTCTTAAAACTCCTAAAAACAAACAGTAAAATCGCACACAAGGTTATTGATCTACTGGGTTCACGTGCAGAAAAAAAATCAGCTTCCCTGCTCAACCACATGCTTAAGGAAACAAAAGACAAGGAGCTATCCAAAAGCATTAAAAAAACACTCTACCGTTTAAAACAAAAAGGGATAGATGTTTCTTCCCCTGAACCCGTTACCTCGACTAAAACAAAAAAGGAAAAGGCATCACTGCCCTCTCCTACCGCCTACGCTACCACTATGGATCCTCTGGGTGAAAGATTGATATTGGCCATTAAGCCCAAGACCAACCAGGAACTTTCTATATTTCAATTTCTCACAAGTGACCAGAAGGGAATTAAAGACCTGATAGCTTCTTTCACCACACCCAAAGATTTTAAAAGTTATTTAACTAAAATTGGAAACTCCAAAGATGTTACCATGGTCGAAATCGACCTTCCTTACTGTCACTTTCTTATCAAGGAAGCCTCTCAAAGAAACCACACCAGCGGCACCAGGCTCCCGGACAACCATTTTTTATGGAAAAAATTCTTTGGCACCTATGATGCAAATCTTGATAAGGCCGCAATTTACACCATATTGAATGCAGAGGAAATCAGAGCCAAAGAAATCTTATTACAACAATCAGCACACCTGATAGAAAAGTATGCGTATGCATTCTGGCTGCTGGAATGGAGGTTTCTTGTTGACTCTTATAAAGAACTGCATGAAGCGGAACAAAGCACAATAGTCATGTCAGAACACCAGAAGGATTCGAGAATTAATGAAATAGTGAAAAAGACTGCACAGTCATTTTTTGATGAAAAAAACCGCTCACTGTTTCGGAGAAGACTGGAAGAAATTGCATACATTCTATGGAAGACTGGCAAAGTGGAAGAGTCCCAAAGTGCCTTTGCTGCAGCTCTGGCTTTCGTCCCTGAAGGTGTACCAACAGAACACCACCCCTTTGCAATAAAAACAGTAGAGGAAAATTTTAAATTCTTAAAAGAACAGTCCCAGAAGGAAAAAAGAAGCGAGTCCGGTAATATTATTCTTCCATAGTTATTTTTCTAGCATTCAGTTCACTGTTTTCTTCTTTCTTTTCAAAATCTATCAATTCCTGGTTTGCCATTATGTCACTGATGAGAAGACCCACAATCGCTGAAATTAACCTTGATGCCCTTGCACACAACTTCAACCAGCTACGCGAAAGAACCGGCGAAAAAGCAAAAATACTGGCAGTGGTGAAGGCTAACGCATATGGGCACGGGGCTGTCATGATCTCTTCCGAACTTGCAAACCTGGGAGTAGATTTCCTGGGGGTCGCAACCTGTGAAGAGGGAATAGAATTGAGAAATGCCAAGATTATTACTCCTCTCATCATACTAGGAGGATTTTTCAAAGGACAGTGCGACTATGCCAGGCAGTACGATTTGACCCCGGTTATTTACAACCTGGAATCGGCTGAAGAATTGTCTCAATGTGCACGCAAAAGCAATAGTAGCATTAACGTCCATGTTAAAATCGATACGGGAATGGGCAGATTGGGAACGCTTCCCGCAGAAGCAAAGGCATTCTTTCAAAACCTGGTGAAATTGAGTAATCTGGAAATTGAGGGAGTGTTGTCTCACCTGGCTGACAACAATCAGGATGATAACTCCGGTTTGGAATTCAGCCAAAAACAGGCAACGATCTTCAAACAGCAGATCGAGCAACTTCATCAAATGGGCATTCACCCTCAGTTTGAACACCTTGCGAACAGCGCTGCTATTATAGATAAAGATCCAGACTGTTTTAACCTGGCACGCCCCGGAATAATGCTCTATGGTGCTTATCCCTCAAAGAGGTGTCAGCAGATAATTGATTTGAAACCAGTAATGAACCTAAAAACAAAGATTATCTCTCTGAAGAAGTTTCCCAAAGGTGTCAGCATCAGTTACGGAAGAACCTTCAAGTGTAAAAGACCAAGCCTCATTGCCACTCTGCCCATCGGCTACGCAGATGGCTACAGCCGCCATTTGTCCAACAAGGGAGAAGTGCTGATTCGAGGAACCAGGGTTCCTATTGTGGGTGTGGTCTGCATGGATATGGTCATGGTTGATGTAACCGAGGTAGCAGGTGTTTCATTGGGCGATGAGGTTGTGCTCATGGGCTCTCAGGATAATAAGCACATTACCGCAGAAGAAATAGCAAAAAAGATCGGGACCATTTCCTATGAAGTATTTTGCGGTATAAGCCCAAGGGTACCACGCATCTATACGAAGGAAGACAACATCCTATGAATATAACTCCTTTCGCGCGTACAAGATGTGGATGTCAAAAACTTGATACTAGATGTTACTACCCAAAATTCGATCCGTATTAACAATGTCATTAGAAAGCTGGAAGGCGGTGAGGAAGTTATAGGAAAACTATTTGTCGGACAAAAGGACTATGAAAATCAAAAGGTGAAGCAGAAAAAGGGAAATAAAGCAGATAAAGAAGAAAATGAGTACGTACCCTTAACCGCCTTAGGAAGCGTCTTGGGAAAGGTTACAGAATAGCAGTGAAGGAGTCGGCAGTGAGCAGTTGTCAGTCTTCGATAGTCAGAAAACAGCTAATCACTTATACATTATGGACTACAAACTGTAGACCGTTGACTGTGGACTACTTAATCTCTGCTCCTTATTAATCTTTAAATTCACTTTAGAGGAGAAACCACTCATGTCTAAAATTAAACGAGCTATTATTAGTGTCTCTGATAAAAAGGGAATTGTGAGCTTCGCCAATGGGCTCTCAAAGCATAAAGTAACCATTTTATCCACCGGTGGAACTGCGAAAATGTTAAGAGAAAACGGTATTGAGGTAGAAGAGGTATCCCACTACACGGGGTTCCCTGAAATGCTCGATGGAAGAGTTAAAACACTGCATCCCAAGATTCACGGAGGTCTGCTAGGACAGCGGTCAAACCCCGAACACGTGAAAAAGATGGAGGAACACGGAATCGAATCCATTGATATGATTTTGGTTAACCTCTATCCATTTGAGGCTACCATAGCAAAAGAAACCTGTTCCCTGGAAGAGGCAATAGAGAACATAGACATTGGTGGTCCTACGATGCTCCGTTCAGCAGCCAAGAACTACCCCGACGTCACTGTTATTGTGGACCCCGAGGATTATAAAGCGGTGCTTGATGAAATGGAAGAAACTCAGGGTGAGGTCTCTGTTGAAACCAACTTCAGACTGGCTAAAAAGGTTTTCCAGCTCACCGCCAGATACGATGGGGCCATCTCTAACTATCTCGGTTCACTCATGAAGGACGGTCAGAAAGACCCGTTCCCCGAAACCGTCTCCTTCCAGTTTGCCAAAACCCAGGGCCTTCGTTACGGAGAAAACCCCCACCAGCAAGCGGCCTTTTACAGGGCATCAGAGGTAGATGAGCCCTGTGTCTCAGGAGCGACCAAACTGCAGGGAAAAGAACTTTCCTTTAACAACATACTCGACGCAGATGCAGCAATAGAAACTGTTAAAGAGTTTGAGGAAACCGCAGTGGTTGTGATAAAACACACCAATCCCTGTGGTGTGGCAGTATCATCCAGTTCACTGGCTGATGCCTATCGCAAGGCAAAATCCTGCGATCCGGTCTCGGCTTTTGGTGGAATAGTCGCCTCAAACAGAGAAGTTGACGAAGAAACTGCCAAGGAGATAACTTCCATCTTTACCGAGGTGGTCATTGCACCGGACTACAGCGAAGAGGCCCTTAAGGTGTTGAGCACCAAGAAAGACCTGCGCGTGTTAAAGGTGCCATTCTCCTCAGGCTATGATGTAAAAGGGTTTGACATGAGGAAAGTGGTGGGAGGTATGCTTGTCCAGGACAGAGACCTAGGCAAAGTAGATATCACGCAGTGCAAAGTGGTAACCAAGCGGAATCCCACACCCGAGGAATACAAGGCAATGGAGTTTGCCTGGAAAGTATGCAAGCACGTGAAGTCAAATGCCATCATTTACGCAGTCCAGGATCAGACGGTAGGCATCGGTGCAGGCCAGATGAGCAGAATTGACTCTTCGAAAATTGCGGTAGACAAGGCCCAGTTTTCCATCAAGGGGACTATAATGGCATCAGACGCCATGTTCCCCTTTAGAGACAGTGTGGATGAAGCAGCCAAAGCGGGGGCAACCGCCATTATCCAGCCTGGAGGTTCGATAAGAGATAAGGAGGTTATCCTGGCAGCAGATGAGGCCAATATGACAATGATCTTCACCGGCATGAGACACTTCAGACATTAAAACTTCAGAGGTCAGGGAACAGGAAACAGGGTACAGAGAGAAAAAGAAACTATGACTCATCTTTATTTTATCCCGAACACTGCCCCCTTAACTCTGCACCCTGTACTAACATGGAGGTCTTTATGAAGGTTCTGGTAATTGGAGGTGGCGGAAGGGAACATGCCCTGGTATGGAAGATTGCCCAGAGTCCAAAGGTAAAAAACATCTACTGTGCCCCGGGCAATGCCGGCATCGCCGAGCATGCTGAATGCGTTTCTATCAAAGCGGATGACGTACAACAGCTTGTCTCCTTCGCAGAGCAAAACAAGATCGATCTCACCTGAGTGGGACCTGAGCTTGCGCTTACTCTGGGTATCGTTGATGAATTTGAAAAGAGGGGATTAAGAATTTGTGGGCCTAATA
>JAZFSJ010000168.1:0-3243 GCA_036446115.1 Thermodesulfobacteriota bacterium
AGTCATGTATACTATATAATTATATTAAGCACCGGAAAGCTTAAAAGCTTTCAAATCCTTGCTGCAACGCTTGTTTATTGCTTTGAAACACCTGTGCTTCTCACAGGGATGCAAAGGGAAACTATCAGCACGTGCGTGCCTCTCTTATTTCACCCTCCGGGTGAAATAAAACTACCCGTTGCACGTGTAGTCGTTTACGACACGATTTTGCTCCTCAACATATTTATGAATATGCCTTCCTCGCAAAATCGCTCCAACTGCTCGTTTCGCTGCGGTTTTCTACGCCTCGCCACGATGTCTACTGCAAAATCTGGGTTTTAGTTTCGTTATCCCGGGTAAGAGGAAAAAAGTCGTGATCAGGGATTCCCCCTGGCACGACTTTTTTGCTTTAGTTTGTCATCATTACAGGCACAATTCATAAATAATCAAATTTAAACTCCGGGATGCCCCGCGCTGTGCGCGGGGAGCATTACTAAAAACCCTTTTGTACAAGGAACAACCCTGTTTTTTATTGCTATCTTCATCTATTTCTAATAGTATTACTTACAAATCTTTAACTAAGGAAATGTTGAGGGAACTTCTTTTTCTTTTTCTGTTTCTGACAGATTTTCCAGCCTGAAGTGAGGAGAGGTTAAAGAGGGGGGGACATGTCTGAATTAAAAAATTTCTTACCAAAAAAAATATTTGAATTTTTAAGCAAAAGTGTCTTGGGGCAGGATGATGTTTTAAAATATGTGAGTGTAGCACTATACAGGCATATTAACCATTCGAAAGCCGATAATATACTCCTTATTGGGAATAGTGGCACCGGGAAAACAACTATTATGAAAGCCATTAAGGCCTTCTACGATGCGTATGAAGAACTGAAAATATTCCGGGTTATGGTGATAATGAATGCCAACATGCTCATTGGTGAAGATGAGGCCGATGTCCAGTGCATCAGGTTGTTTAAGAATATTGAAAACAAGATCAGAACCTTGTTGGGAAAAGATATAAACGAGGAAACACTGAAAGAGTATATGGAAAATGCTACTGTGTGTCTTGATGAAATTGATAAGATCTCAGCTAAGATATCAGGGAAAGTGAACGTTTCCGGAATAGCTATCCAGCAGGCCCTACTTACTATTATGGAAGGGGAGACGGTTATCTATGAGACGGCGATTACCGAAAATGGTAAAATTAAAAATATCAAAATTCCCCTTGATACCTCAAGGTTGCTTTTTATTTGTGGTGGGGCATTTGAAGAACTATACGACCAGGTGTATAATCAGGTGGTAAATCCCAGTGAAAAACGTAAGCTTAAACCACAAATCGTCGTTGGAAAAAAGGGTGTTAGTTTTGAGTCAAAATTCAGTTTAAAGGAATTTTTGGCGTTTGAAGACCTCTTCCGCTATGGCATGGTTCCTCAATTCATTTCAAGGTTCAGTGCGATGGTGGTGCTAGACAATCTTTCCGTTGAGAATCTTAAAGCAATTCTTAAGAACGCAGCCGATTCACCTTACAGGGATTCAAAAGAATATTTTGGTAATATGAATATAGACTTAAATCTTTCAGAAGATGCAATGGAACTGATTGCAACCCATGCCGCTGAGAGCACACGGATCGGGGCGAGGGCTTTGCGAGAGGTTTTTAGCAAAATGATAACGGCTTTGGAGTTCGACCCCTTTTCATCGGAGAAGGTGGTTAAAGATGGAGATAGGTATACACTCGCAATTACAAAAGAGGTGGCTGAGAAGGCATTAAAATAAAATTTACTCACTGCGCATCCTACTTGAATACCCACCGCTTTTTATCATTTTCAACACAAATCTCTTTAAAATCAAATTACTTGACTTCGCAATCTTTTTGGCTAAACTAAAATTACCAGGCATTTATTGTTTTAGAGTAAAGGAGTAATTAAATATGAAGGAATTAACCAGTGAAGAGATGGAGAACCTTTTAAACACGGTTGGTGATGGGGTGCTTGCCTTATCGAGTGAAGATTCCCCCTATTGCATCCCCTTTGGATTTGTTTATATAGAGGGAAAGATCTATCTCTCAATGTTTCCAAAAGGGAGGAAATGGGATATTTTTCAGAAGAATAGTAGGGTATGTTTTAATGTTTTTGGCTGGAAAGAAGATCATAGTGAATGGGCATCTGTGGTGATTGATGGGGAAATGGTAGCGGTAAGGGATCTAACGGAGATCGAGAGTGTAGTGAAGGCCAATATTGAAAAGGTGGGACTGGATCCGCTAAACTACCTAAAAAAGCGGATGGCTATTTATCAAAAGAATATGGATAACCCCTCTTCCCTTAAGATTCTTAGGATTGAGACAGAACATATGGCTGGGAGAAAGATGAAAACCCTGATAGGGGATTAATGGGAAACTAAAAAGCCCGCTTATTAAAGAGGTTTCAAATGGCCACAGCTTTTTCGGATATGCGGGAGTGCTCGTAAAAAAGGGAGTACCGCTACATTGTTACAGGAGGTGCTGGATGCTATCGGGGTCGATAGTGAACTCGTCCGGATTAGCGAGCTTGATATTAAATTTTGTCTGGGCTGCTTAAATTGCATGAAAAAACAGGGTAAATGTGCTATTAAGGATGATGCCCCAGAACTTTTAGAGAAGCTTCTTGCTGCCAAAGTTATTGTTGTGGCAAGCCCCAATTACTACTATACCGTTTCGGGTTTAATAAAGAATGTGATCGACAGGAGCATAAGCTTGAGTTATAGGGGTATAGGGAAAGATACCGGCCTTGACTGGCATGGAAGTCTGCCGTTCGTGGATAAGGTAGGTGGTATTGTTATTACCCAGGCTGCCTTTGGTGGGGAAAAGGTGGAAGATGCCTTTCAATGCTTTTTCGAATGGTCGGGGCTGCGCTGGATGGGAACAGTCATAGCATCGGTAGGGAGTGGTCATGTGAAGGACTACCCGGAGCACCTTGAGGAGGGAAGGGATTTGGGTAGAAAGATAAGAGAGGGATTAGGCCCTGAGTAACCATAGTTATATCATAACGGCCTATTGACCAAAGTTGCTTGGGTAGCAAAACCGTTAAGGGGGTATCGCTAATGAAAAAGAAAAAGATAAAAAAGAAAGAGAAAATATCAAAGCCGGGTGGGAAACTGGGTGTATTAATTCCAGGATTGGGAGGAGCGGTTAGTACTACCTTTATAGCCGGTTTGGAGGCGGTAAAGAATCAGGCTGCACTTCCCATTGGGTCATTAACCCAGATGGGTACTATTAGACTGGGCAAGCGGGATG
>JAZFSJ010000169.1:0-2205 GCA_036446115.1 Thermodesulfobacteriota bacterium
TTTACTCCCTCTCTGCAGGGAACACATCTTCCACAGGATTCCTCTTCCAGAAAAGTCGTGAAATATTTAGCCATATCGACCATACAGGTTTTGTCATCCATTACAATCATACCGCCAGAACCGAGCAATGAGCCTGCCTTATACAGTTCATCAAAATCAATTGGTAAATTGACAAGTGATGCAGGAAGTACACCTGCAGGTGGACCACCAACCTGGATCGCTTTTAGTTTACTTCCTTTGGGTATGCCTCCTCCCAGATTAGTGATGATCTCTTTTAAAGTAGTTCCCATTGGTACTTCGACTAAACAAGACCGATTGATGCTGCCCGTAAGTGAGATGACTTTGGTTCCCTTGCTTCCTTTGGTGCCAATTTTTGAATACCAGTTGGCTCCCCTTGAGATGATAGGGGGAACGTTACACCAGGTCTCAACGTTGTTGAGATTGGTAGGACTGTCCCAGATCCCTTTTTCTGCGGTGTGGATGTATTTGGGTCTGGGCTCCCCGGTTTTGCCCTCAAGACTTGCCATTAAGGCGGTTGATTCTCCACATACGTATCCCCCCGCACCTTCTTTTAAGGTGATGGAGAAATTGAATCCGCTGTTAAAGATATTTTCTCCTAAGAAACCGTAGGTATTAGCCTGATCAATGGCCCTTTGGAGTTTTTTCTTAGCTGCGGGATTCCCGTGATGAAGGTAGATATACCCTTCTTGAGCCCCTATGGCGTATCCCCCGATGATTAATCCTTCCAGGATGCTGTGGGGGTCTGACTCGATGAGGCTTTTGTGCATCCCGATACCCGGGTCCCCTTCGCTGCAATTACAGAGAACATATTTTACCTTCCCCTTAGCCTCGCGGCAGGTCTTCCATTTAAGGCCGGTGGGAAACCCGCCACCCCCTCTTCCTCTGAGGCCGGATTTAATAACATCTTCGATGATCTTATCGGGGGTCAATTTGGAGAGTGCCTTACAGAGGGCAGCGTATCCACCCCTGGCAATGTATTCTCCTATGCTTTCGGGATTGATGAGCCCGGCGTTTTTTAAGGTAATCCTCATCTGGGACTGGAAAAATTTAAAGTCTTTTACGGTGGGTATTTTTTTCAGGTCTGATGGTGTTCTGGAAGTATAACTAAAAGTTTTACCGTTTATAATAAGTTCTTCCTGGTTGGTGCGATAGAGAACGTGTTTTTTGAGTGCTTTGCCTTTGGCAATGGCTTTAATCAGAGAGGGGACCATATCAATGGTGAGGCGTCCGTAGGTGAGTTTCGGCTTTCCGGGAGAGATTACTTCAACAATCGGTTCCTGATAGCAGATACCGATACACCCTACCGGGATAACTGTGGCATCAACGTCTTGCCGCTCAATCTCCTGTTTTAATTTTTTCACCACATCCATTGCCCCTTTAGAAATACCACAGGGAGCTGTTCCCACCTGTATCCTGACAGATGGCGGGCGAAGCAGTTGCTCTCCATATCCTTTTAATGTATTAAAATCACGGAGGTTTTTTACTTTCATCCTATGTTTCACTTTTGAGTTTTTTGATTGTGCTCTTTGCAGAATCCTTATCAAGGATTTGCCCATCGATTTCAACTGCCGGTGCTACGTCACAGCAGCCCAGACATTTTACCGTTTCTAAATTGAAATTTTTCTCTTCTCCGTTTTTATCCAGTTCTTCTTCAATTTCCGTTACTACCTGGTCAGAGTATTTAAGATGACAATTAGTACCCTGACAGACTTTTATGGTGTGTTCTCCTATTGGTGGTGCTAGTTTAAAAGCCTTGTCAAAGTAAGTAACTACCCTGAAAATTTCACTTAACGGTGTGTGTATTTTTTCACTGAGATAGTTCAGAAACCCTTCTTGCAAATGACCTTCTGCCTCCTGAATATCATGCAAGATAGAGATGAGTGCTCCTTTTTCACCTTGACGATTTTTAATAATCTCATCCACCTTTTTTATATCCATTGGTTACACCCAGGAGGGAATGTTTTAAAATAAATTTGCTATGGTCAAAACAAATTAGTTTCAAAATACGAATAGTTTAATATTCTAACTATTTAAAATGCTAAATTCTAACAAAGACCAAGGCGTGTGTCAAGGTGATTTTTGTACCCTATGCGATAATAAGTATGATAACTTACTGCAAGATAAAACATAGTAATTGCAAATAGATAGAAGATAATAGTTGTGAGAAGGTAATGCATTTTTTAA
>JAZFSJ010000170.1:0-3751 GCA_036446115.1 Thermodesulfobacteriota bacterium
TATCGGGGGAATTTTAAAGTGGATGGAGGGAGGGGGAAATATTTATTTTGGTGGTATAGAATTAGCTGAGATATTAGATGAAATTGAATGGACCAATTTGATTTACTATATGTCATAAAAAGGGAAAGACGATAACATTTAGGGGGAATAATTAAGTGAAAAATACTCGAAGATTCCAGCGATACACCATAAACCTGGAAGCTCAATATTTTCTGGAAGAAGAAAAAGGAGAAGGGATATGAGAGCGTTTATTTTTTTTGAATTATTTCTCGTGCTATTTGCCTTCTATGCAATTTCGGAATATGAGGGGGGGATGCAAGCTGTAGTTCCCTTCCTGTGCTTAGTTATTGCATTTCTATTTGAAAGAGTACGGAGGAGAAGAAGGTTTTTCCGATATAGCACACGACTGAAAGCTCAATATTTCTTGCAAGAGGAAGTAAGTGGCTGGAAGGAATGTACTGTTATTACTGCCGCCCGTAAGGGGATGGGTATAATATTTCGTGCCCAGGAGAAAATTGATATAGGTTCAACCATTCATTTTGCAATAACTGTTCCCCCAGAAGAAGAACCTGTTATGATAAAAGGCATGTTGAAGTGGATTAGGCAAAGGAAAGATAAATTTGTTGGTGGTATCGAGTTTGCAGAAATCTTAGATACAGATACGTTTGTTAAGTTAAGTTTAAGATATAGTTGGGAACATTAGCACTTTCGTGCTTCCTGCTTGGGCAACAGTCCGTTAATTATTTTTAGGTTATCAAAGGCAGTTAGGAGGATAAAATTCTTTTAACTGCTTTTCATTTATACTATAATAAAAAAGATGGTAATTGAATAATCTTCTTGTATAGGGAAGAGAGGACCATGAGAATCTATGTATCTGATCTACGTGGCTCAATTTATTATCAATACGCTTTTTTTGCGTCGTAGGATTTCAGCTCGTGAGGTAGTAAACAATGACAGATAAAGTGAAGGAAACCGTTTTTCATCTTGATGAAGGTCTGTGCACGGGTTGTGGAAAGTGTGCTCAGTACTGTCTGACGAAGATTTTGCAAATAGTGGATGGACGTTGTACCATGACTGAACCTTTCAAGTGCCTTGAATGCGGTAAATGCGTGCAGGAATGCCCAGAGAACGCGATAACCATTGAGTCAGTATGCCCGGAAGGAGAGGGGGCGGTAAAAGATATAAGCGGCAAGGTGCAGTTCACACCGATACTGCGGGAATTAACCAAAATAATGCTCAATGAGCTTGGGTCTGTGCAGCTGTACGAATTTGAGGGAATGGACATCAAAGATCTTGACAATTTTGAGATTGAGGGTGAGAGATGTTATACCAGGCTCTACCAGACCGACAAGATTGAAAAGACCAGCGTCTCAAACTCTGTTTTCTACGGGCTTTCGTGCTCGAAAACCATGTGCCTGACTCCTTCAGAAGAATATGATTTACCGAGCTTTGTTATGGATTGGGTTGAGGCTGAAGATGCAATATTTTTTCTCTGTGATTTTTTACCGGCTGATGACCCGGGCAGGAATAGAGACTACCTTACTAAGTATCTGTATACCCCCTTGGAGGATTTATATCCAAAGTATTCTGCTATTCCCGGGATAGAACCCATTAATCTTTACTGGGTCAGGGCCCTCGCTTCACCCTACATTATTGTCGGCAACGTGGAAAAAACTCCCCGCAAAAATATTGATAAGATTTTTGATTGTGCCCTTAGTTATTTCAAGGCCTGGATAGAAATCTGGCGAGACGCAAAACCACAGGACCCTCACTCGGAATATATGAAGCTTGTAAATGAACGAAAAAAAATGGCCAGGAGAGTCTATATCGAGAATGACCCTGCAGCCGGCATTTTAAACAAGTTCTTAAATGAAGAAAAAGCGCACACCATCATGAAGTTGGTGATGCCGTAGGGATGTCATGAAAGAAGAGAAGAGTTATTCTAAAGCCTGGCCATCGAATGAACTGTATGAAAGGGTGCCAGCGTACAGGTACCCTGATTTACCGACATGCCGGAATGACAGTGAAGGTATTACTACAAGCAAGATTACTTTAGTTAATCAGAAGGGGGGGGTAAACGAGGTGCCTAAGAGAGAAAGACGATAACCTGGGATAGAGAGTGAAATGGCTACCGTCCTTCTCAGTGCAAAAGCAATCTAAACGTTCTGCCTGTAAGGCAACATATTTTTTTACGGCAAGGGTAGTTTATTAACTGCTGGGAGAAAAGGGTAGGTTATTCTTTTTTATAGGTCCACACACATCCTCCCTCTTCCCACACGATCTCAGTTGCGATAAATCCCATCCTGCAACCCGGGTGGTTGGGGTGGGTGAGATGCATCTTCTCTACCTCGCAAATCTCCCGGTCGTCCATGTCATAACCGAGTTCCTTTATCCATTTCTTATGCCTTTTAAGACGGTCACAGTTCTTCCACCTGACCACTATTTCTCCGTCTTTAGGCTCGGAGTATTCAAACTCTGATATGTCGTGGTGCTGCTGATCCAGCTTGAAAACATTATCAAAAACTTTTTTGAGGGCCAGGTTGGGGGCAAGCTTCGTCATTGCCTTAGCTATGGGACCAAGAAATCTCGGCACCGACTTATTATAAGCCTCCACTGTGTCATCCACCCACTCTTTTACCGTTCCAAGCCTCTTGTGGGTGTGGTAGCTTATCATGTGATCCATTTCGAAGAAATCACAGCACCTTTCATACTTCTCCTCAAGGGACATCTCCTTGGTATTGGGTTTTATCATCTTAACTTCAGGTTTATGTTTTTTAACTTCTTTTGCCATAATCTTTTAGCCTCCTTCCTTTAGAATGTTATGTCAATATAGTGTTGTTTCTCCCTGCGAGCTTTGATAAAGATTACTTTTTAATGAATGAAATATAGGAAAAAGTAACTTGTTTGTCAATAGAAAATGACCGCACAATATTATAAGGCCATCAATATGGGAGAAGCTGAAGGTTAGATAGCGTAAAATTATGACTGGCAGGCATGTTATCTAGCAGGGTGCTGAAGGAAGATGAAAAGGTCCAGGCAGTCAGAAGGGTAAATTTCTTTTGACTGCATTTTTTTTATACTATAATATAATTAATCACTATCCAACATCATGTAAGGGGGGGGACTATGAGAATTCTTTCTCTTTTTGAGCTGTTTCTGGTAGTGTTTACTCTTTATGCAGTTCATGAAGGAGGAATGAAGGTATTAGTTCCTGTCCTGTGCGTAGGTACTGTTTTTCTATTTGAGAGGTTGGAGGTAGAGCTGAAGGAGGATAAGGAGTTCAGGAAAAACTCCCGGAATTGTCAGTACACTTGAGCCTTAAAGAAAGCAATGGTAGGAGAGGGGGTACAAGCCATGAAAAAGTCAATGTGGCTTACGCTATTATTTTTATTTTTGGTAGCTGGTATGGTGTGGATGCTGGGGGAGAGAGCACCTTCGGTTGAATCCTTGGTTAGTGCACTGGAAGATGAAGACGCAGGTGTACGGGTGGAGGCAGTAAGAGAACTGGGCATGATGAAGGATAGCAGAGCAGTTGAACCCCTGGTTGCTGCCCTGAAGGATGAGAGTGTAGATGTCCGAAAGAATGCAGCAAGGGCATTGGGAAGGATAGAGGATGCCCGATCAATTGAACCTTTGATTGCTGCCCTGAAGGATGGGGGGACAGGTGTCGGGGCAGAGGCAGCGAAAGCATTAGGAAAGATAAGGGACACCCGGGCAGTTGAGCCATTGATTGCTGCCCTGAAAGATGGGG
>JAZFSJ010000171.1:0-11243 GCA_036446115.1 Thermodesulfobacteriota bacterium
GCCTGTTGACCTAGATGACCCAAAATATTTGCAAGTCTTTGATCTACTAAGATTTTGCAAGCAAACGGCACAAATAAATATGTTTTTTAAAACAAGCATTTATGCGAAATCAGGTCATTTAAATCCATAGGTTATTTTAAACATTATAAAAGCAAATAGAAATTTGAGATCATTGAAGACACTAAATAGTAACTCAAAGGGAAGAATCAAGCAGGACGTAAAGGAAAGAAAGCCTTTGCATGGGGAACTCTCATCATTTCATTTCTATAACACAGAAAGGGGAGCCATAATAATTCAATCTTTGATTGACTAGTCACCATATGTGTTGTATCAAAGTCTGGAGTCTAAAACCCTAGAGTCCATAGAGAATATATGTGGTTCCCTCATTGGAATTTAAAAAATTCCCTGTGACTTGTGCAGTGAATAAAGAAAGAGTTTATGTTTAAGATCGATCAAGAAACCTGCACCGGCTGCAGCGGGTGCCAGGAAATCTGTCCAGAAATAGCGATAGCTTCAGTCAACGGTCTTATGGAAATGAAGCGGGAAAGTGTTCCGGCTGCAAAATCTGTTTAAAAGTCTCCCCGGTTATAGAAGTATAAAGAGAACCTTTATTTATTAACCGGATATCGTGGAGGGAAGCGCCATGGCAAAAAAATTTGATCTAATCGTAGTAGGGGCCGGACCTACCGGCCTTATGGCGGCGAAGGTGGCCGGGGAAAACGGTTTAAAGGTCGCCCTGATTGACAAGAAACAAGATATCCCCAAAGCCAAAAGGGCCTGCGGAGAAGTGATCAACATCAATGAATACAGCTGGGGCGATTTTATCAATTTTAACTCCCAAAAAGGACTTTTGAACTTCCCAGTAAACGGTTTTAATGTCAGCTACCTTGGCCCCCACAGGAATATCTACGGCATGTACAGCTATTCACCGGGTGGCAAGTGTATCAAGATGGGCAATTGTGCTGCGGCAAGAAAAAGGGGGGATGAGGCAAGAAAAGGGATTGCCATTGACAAGGAAATATTACTGCGTGGTCTGCTGGAAGAAGCTATAAAAAATGATGTGGAGGTAATTCCAGGAACCTTCATTCATGAGATTGAAAAGAAGGAAGAAACCGTCATGGTAAGGGGCAATGGTAAGGAGTTCGAAGGGGTTTTTATCATCGCCTCAGACGGGCTCAATTCCAAGATAACCCAACACCTTGGATTCAATAAGGAGAGAGAATTTCGGGGGACACTGCGTTGTATTATCTGGTATGTGAGAGGGGTTGAGCCTCCCGCCCCTGATGCACTCCTCCACGTGGCGGGAGGGAAAAAGGCACCCGCCCTTTTTAGCGTATGTTGCACGCACCGCGAAGACGAATACTGGATTTCAGTCCATGACTTCAATTATAAAACCGATTTAGTGGCAGGAGCTGACTATGTAATGGAACAAGATGCCTTCGCTCCCTGGTTCAAGAAGTTGAAAAAAACTAAAACCACTTCTTGCGTGGGGAACCTCTACTCACCCGTTGCAGAACCTTTTAAAGACAATGTGCTGCTTGTGGGAGACGCAGTCTACTCACCCCAAATTAGTATTAATGGAGGCATGATTTGCGGGTGGAAAGCAGCCAATGCCGTGGTACTTGCCCTGCTTCAGGGAAAGAGAAATAAAGAAGGTGTAGCGAGTTATCTCAACTGGTGGAAAAAAGATATCCTTGACCGATTTCCCTCAATGGGAGGAAACTTTCTGGAAATTCTGGAAGATGGTGAAGTTGATTATCTTTACAGTCTCTTTAAAGAACCACTTCCGGGTACACTTGACCCTACTACGGCAGGAAACTATATGCAGGAACAAATGGTACACATTATGCCAACCATCAGCGAAGAACATCCGGAGATCCTCCAAAAACTACAGGCATTTCAAAATCAAACCAGTGAGGAGCGTTACGCTGAAAGGCTCAAGGGTGGATTTCCTAACAGGTAGAAAAACTCATGGCTCTAAAAAAGGTAGTCTTTAAAGAAGGGGATTTTCCTTCCCAGTGCACCGGATGCCGGATGTGCGAGTTGGTCTGCTCCTTTACCCACTACAAAATCTTCAACCCCTCTCTTTCCCGCATTAAGGTAATTACAAATGAATCCGAGCTGATCGATTTTCCGGTCATCTGCAGGCAGTGTACTGACCCCACCTGCCAGAGTGTGTGTCCCACGCAGGCCATCAGCAGGAACAACCAGCAGGGGATAAATCAGATAGATAAAGAACTCTGTGTCGGCTGCGGGGAATGTGCCTCCGCCTGCCCTTTTGGCGCCATTTACATCCCCATGGATGATACGGTGCCCATCTCCTGCGACCTGTGTGGAGGAGAGCCTCAGTGTGTTAAATACTGTCCGCGCGAGGTTCTAGTCTACACCAGCGATGAGGAGGACATTTCCCAGAAAGGATGAGGGTGTTTACCATGCAAAGGAGCAAGAGGTGATGAAAGGCGGATATGGTGGTACCATTTTACGGGTGGACCTGGAGAAAAAAGAGATTTCAAAAGAGTCCCTTGACCTCAAATTGGCTAAGTCTTTTATCGGGGGAAGGGGAATAAATTCCTGGCTACTCTATCAAAACGTTCTCCCTGAAGAAAGCCCCTTCCATCCCCAAAACCCACTCATCTTCGGGATTGGCCCGCTCACAGGCACCATGCTACCGGCTGCAAGCCGTTTCACGGTCACGGCCAGGTCTCCCCTCACCTACGGTCAGGGTGATGCCAACGCCGGTGGATTCTTCGGCCCGGAACTTAAATTTGCCGGGTATGATCATATTATATTTAAAGGAAAATCCCCGGATCCCGTTTATCTCTTCATTGAAAATGAGCGGGTAGAACTGAGGGACGCCAGCCACCTCTGGGGAAAGGATACCTGGGAGACCCAGCGGCTGATTAGGGAAGAGCTTGAAGACGAAGATATCCAAATCGCCTGCATCGGGCCCGCAGGGGAAAAGATGGTAAGGGTATCCTGCATCATCCACGGTCTGAAGCGGGCGGCGGCCAAGGGCATGGGCCCTATTATGGGTTCCAAAAACCTTAAAGCGGTGGCAGTCAGGGGAACTAAGGGGGTAAAGGTAGCGAACCCCGAGGAATTCTTTTCTATTTCTACTGAAATTCTTAAACGCTACCAGAGAAAAGACCTCACCCTCTACGGTACCCCAGTCAGCCTCCTCTATGAACTGAAGACGGGTGCAAGCTGGGCCAGTAAAAACCTCCAGAGCACTAAATTCCCCGGTCTTAAAAACATCACGCCGGACAAATTCAATCAAGACTATCTCCACCACCTTAAGGCCTGCTTCGGGTGCAGTATCTGCTGCGGCCGCACCTACCGGGTCAAAGAGGGAGAGTTTAAGGGGCTCTACGGTGAAGGGCCCGAACTGGCCGCCTGCTGGGCCTGGGGAACCCAGCCCCAGGTGGACAATCTGGCAGCGGTCCTTAAATCAGATGTCTTGAGCAACCAGATGGGAGTAGACTGTATAGAAACCGGTGATACCATCGCCTTTGCCATGGAATGTTACCAGAGAGGTCTCCTCTCCAGGGAAGAAACCGGGGGCCTTGAGCTTGAGTGGGGGAACTACAAAGCAGTCCACACCTTGATTGAACAGATTGCCAAAAGAGAGGGGATCGGTGAAATACTGGGTGAGGGGATGCGCATTGCGGCCCGGAAGATCGGCAAGGGCGCGGAGTACTACGCAAGACAGATAAAGGGACAGAGTTTCCCGGCAGAGATGAGGGTAAAACACGGAAGTGTCCTGGGCTATCTCACCTCCACCCGGGGAGCCGACCACTTAAGGGGGATTGCAGTAGATGACCTGATGCCAGTGAAGTATATCAAAGAACATTTCGGAGAAGAGGCATTGAAAGGTGAGGGAGTAAAAGGAAAAGGCAGGGCCACCAAATGGGTCCAGGATATCACCACGATCCCCGACCTCTTTGGCATTTGTAAAATCTTCTATGTCTTAAGTGCAGCTTACACCGAGTTCACTCCCGATGACTTTGCCCGTATTTATACCTCCGCCACCGGAGTTGAACTATCCGGGGAGGAGCTCTTCAAGGCAAGTGAGAGGGTCTATAGCCTGGAGCAGTCCTTTAATGTAAGGGTGGGAAAGTTTTCGAGAAAGGATGATGTGCTCCCAGAACGGTTGTTTGAAGAAAAAGCGGACGGAGGTCCTGCTAAAGGGAAAAGCCTCAATAAGGATAAGGTCGAGATGCTGCTGGATGAGTACTATGAGGCAAGGGGCTGGAACAGTAAAACCACCGCTCCTACCCGCAAAACCCTTGAGTCCCTCGACCTCACAATGATCGCCGACGATCTGGAAGATGTTTAAAACCTATTTTACCCCTCCTGCCCTAACCAACGGCAAGATTCCATCAATTACTGCCTTCATTCTTACCTTAAACCCTTCATCCTCTCCCATTGCCTTAACTACACCAGGAGCTAACTCATAGTAGAGCCTTATTATCTCCTGACCTTCGGGAGTTTTGCTCAATACGTTATCCCGGAAACTTCTCAGCACCTCTACTTCTTCCGAATCCTGCCCATAAATCTGCTCTGTGGGACAAAGACCTCCTCCTGCAACCTGAAAAAGACCCAGCACCTGGGTTTTGAAAGTCACCAATTTGTTAGCCTTATCTACACTCTCAGGTTCGATAGGGTCCCAGTCTTCCGATAAGTGATTGTAGATATAGACCATCAGTTTTTCAGTACCACCTGAAGCACTATCGTAGGGGACAGTAACGGTAACATCCCGGTTGAAAAAGGTTCGGTAGGGGCCGAAGTGAACAGCAGGTCCCGCAGCCTTCGCACTGCCCATGGGTGGGGGAGTATCCCGGTAACCGATGTTGATAACGGTATCACTCCACATGCAGTCATTTGAATCTGACGGGTCATTAACGGGTACCGCAGTTTCTGTAGTGAAATCTTGTGGCCTGTTGGGATAGGGGTCACCTGGTATCTCAACCTTAGCCCCTTGTACAGGACTTACTGATGTCACCTCCACCGTACCTCCACTAAGCTTGGTCACCAACTGGGAAGCTTCAATGACCGGTTCTTCCCCGTCAGGGAAAAGACCGAATTGCTCAAGCGTTCCCTGAAGTACCACATAGTATGACGTGGCAAACTCCAGCTCCATGTGACTAAAGGAAGGGATTACGGTGATTTCCGCAACCTCCTCGGGGCTGCCGCAGGCCACCTCATTGCCCTCGGCATCTTCACAGTGGGTCATCTCAAAGATTCCGTTCCAAAGGTCTTCTTTGGGGGTTAAAGGAAGACCGTTTAACACTTTCATACCAAGAATAGTATCCAGATTATCATACTGCCAGTGACAGGGGGCAATGATAACCTTATCAATGCCGTCTGCCTTGGCAAACTGGATCGCATCTCGAAGGCCATAATAGATAGTTTCTCCGCCGTATCCTAGGAGAGCGGTGTCTTGAATAAGCCCGAAGGTAAAAAGGTTGTCCGGCCTGAGGTCGCTTTCCACCTTTCCTTTGGTAAACACGAGGTCATAGCGGTCTCCATAGGCATCCTCAATAGCCTTCTTCCAGGAGAGGTAGTTTATATAGGCATTCTCAAAGTAGATCTCCTTGCTCCAGGGTTGGGCAGCACCGAACCACCCAGGTGTTTCGTCCTCACCCCAGGGAAGACCCCTGGTTGCGTATACAATGGCAATGGTGCTCCCTTCCGGATAGGCCTCGATAAAAGGCTGCATGTTCATGATGTTCATGGTGTTAAATTCAGGAGTCCTTCCCACCTGGCGGGTTAAGAATATCTCCATATCATCAAGTTTGTCGATCTCACAAAGGCGTTCCTTCGTGTAGTTTAAGGTGAAAAAGTGAAGGGCATAGTTGTTGTAGTCGGTAGTCTCCCGGGCAAGCAGCATCTTGGTGAACCCCTCATTGGCAAAGTCTTCCGCTACATCCCAGAAAAGGTCACTATGTCCTGGAACAGGGCTGTAGTAGCCGGGGCGCACATCTATCCTGTCCCCAAATGCGTCATACAGCATGTCCTCAGTAAGCGCCTCCATGGCTTGAACGGCGGGCACCTGTCCATGGGGATCAGGGGGATCGGAGGGGGCGGCGTTGATGTGACCGTAGTAGCGAACATAGTAGGCAGGACTCTGCTCATCCAAGTCACGGTAGCCATTACTAAAGAGGTTGCTGGTATCCCCTATCTTATACCAGCCATCAAGATAGTCTTCCCCATCTCTGGGATCTCGGGGAAGGCTTAACTTGCCGGTATGATCTGTTAACTCAACCAGGGGAATAATGGGAACTCCCTCAGGAATGTCTCCGGGCAATACAGATGGAATCTCCGGGTTGGGACTCACATAGACACCGTCCTCTAATATATAAATACCACTGTTATCATAGAGATTCTCATGACCGGGTGTTTCAAAGCAAATCGACCAGGGGATTATATTCATATGCGCCTGGAAGGGTAATTCACCCACATGACCAAATTGACAGGGCTGCCCCTCATACTCTGTCTTATCACCGCAGCGCGCATATTCACTGCTGTACCAGGAATAGTCAAAGCTGTAGCCGGCAGGCATACCCCAGCCGGTGACTAGTACCGCAACCTTGTCCTCAACGGCTGTGGGTTCAGCCACTGAGTTAAAAGGTAAAAGACATACCATTAAAACTGCCAAATAAATTTTATTTAATTTCATAGCATACCTCCTTATTATTTATGTGAGTATCATTTAAAGTATATGATAACAGAAATTTCTCCTGCATGTCAAAAAAATACATTTTCCAGAAATATGCACTACATCTAGAACCCCCCTAAAATCCAAACTCCCCCAACAAATCCCTGGTCAAATATTTCTCGTCTTCAAATCTGGCATTGGCCTTTTCCGGTGTAAGCCAGTCAATTTTGGTGCCGGTTTTATCGTTTTTAAGGACATTCTCTACCAAAAACGGAGTAACGGTCTCAATCTTATCAGCCAGTATATTATAGACCGTTTTGACTTCTTCCTGCTGTTCTTTCGGCATCTGCCTCAAGTTGTCCAGCATAAAATCCGTCACCACCATTCCCGGACCGAGAGTGCCAATCATAACCGGTTTATCCTTTGCTTCCTCAATTAATGATTCAGTAAAGTAGCGCACCGCCCTTTTAGTTGTACCGTATATAGTCATCCCCGGTCTGGTCATATCACCACTACCAAACCCCTCCATGTCATAGATCTGTCCAAACCCCTGTTCTCGCATGCCCTTTAATGCCACCTGAGATCCGTAGATAAGACCGGTTATGTTGGTATTTATCACAGGGGCGATTTCAGCCGGGTCTAACTCCCATAAGAGTCTGGTAGGGTTGGTAATCCCCGCGTTGTTGATCCAGATATCCACCTTGCTAAATTTTTGCTTGGCAGCATCCCACAGGGCCTGTACCTGCGTGATGTCAGTCACGTCACAGGTCTGTCCCATAACCTTATCCGCACCACACTCCTCTCCCAGTTTTTTTACCGCCTCATCCAATCTATTCTTGCTGCGTGCGCTCAAGGTAACAGTACATTCTCTTTTCAAAAACTCCTTAGCGAGTCCACGCCCAATACCTTTTGAGCTACCTGTTATTACTACTGACTTCATGGTATTCTCCTTCAAAACCCTAATTTTCGAGAATGCCTCAAGGTAAAAGAAATTATTTAAAACCGAAGGACAGCTCCTTGAGCGATGCGACCCTTTGTTTTCTGCACTCTCCAGTGTTTACCATTACTACTCTTTTGTCCAGCGCTGGTAAATCCTATACCCATCTTTTGTAAAGTCATAATTGGCTATAGTGATCTGGTCAATGCTTATCTTGCTTATTACAATTGTTCCTTTAACGCTTTCTCTAAACTGTTTTAGTTCCATCTTTCGAGTCTTTGCACCTATTTCATAAGGAATGATATCAATCAAAATCCTTTCAAAGTCTTTGCTGGTACCTTCAATCAGTTCCGCTCGGCCCAACACTTGTATACAGATAAAATCAGTAAAGCTTTCAAATTCCAAGTGCCAGTTAAGACTTACTTTGGGGTTTTTTCTTATATGGAAAAGCTTTTCCGTTCCCTTTTCATGAAAACCGTATAGTATTTTTTCTTCCGGATCGAGCGTGAACTCAGCAGTGGTAGTAAGCGGGGTATTATTGAGTGAGGTCCCCAGCACAAAGGTTTTTTGATCAGCCTTTTTCCCTCCAAGGATTTTTACTACTTGTTCCCAAATCTTATCTTTTGGCATAACCCCTTCATTTGGACCCCATGAGAGATAGTCTCCTTTCATCCATGCCTGAGTAGCGGTAGTATTTGCATCAAGTTTTATTTCATGACAATCATTACAGGTAATTCCTTCCTCAACTTCTGGGTGATCACCTGTCAACTCTGCGGCAACATCGATCTCTTGTGCCTTTGCAACCGCCTCTTTCTCTTCTTCCCCCTCAACCAGAACCGCCTCCTTGCTCCTGAAGACCGTACAAGCCGTCACTACTACCAAACAGCAGATTAAAAGCGTTATCAAAATCCTTTTTCCCCTTTTCATACCATCCTCCTTTTTAAAAAATTAAAACATCAATTATACTAAACCATCGCGTCTGCCATTCTTGCAGTGAGCTCTTTTCCAAATACCTTTTCAAGCATATGGCGCTCCGGCTCTCTTTCAAGCATCATTCTGATTACCCAGTCCCTCCTGAACTCAATCTGTTTTGCCTCTTCTCTCGACACCTCTTCCTCTTCCTCCCATATCTTAAGCCAAATATCCGTATAGGAATGCATAAGTCCCTGGACCTTGTCTTCATCAGAAATAGCCGCATCAGACATGAAAAAATACGGGGATGTGCTGACCCTCACCCAGGAGCGGTCTGAAATCTTCCAGTTAAAATAGGGAGCCTTCTTTTCTTTAAGGTAGGTGTCCGTTAACAGTTCGTAGTATTTGTCTATATAGTCTTGCCGGGGAACAAGGTCTACCGCCGGATACAAATCAACATCAAACTGGATTTTCTCAGTCATTACCATGTAGTTAACCCCAAGCCGGGGAATGTTATAATTAACGGTAGGCTTTAGCCCTACATTAATATAATTCATCCCGGGTGCCAGGCTGAATTCAGCTATGGAAAACTTTTCAAGCTTATCACCCTTAAAGGCCTTGAAACCTCCAACTTCCCTTCCGTCAAGGGCATGGATGGTCTTAAGATCTGAATAATCAGAAAGGGGCGCTAAGTCTATTTTCCCCGATATCTTCTTGTAAAGCTGATCACTAATTTTTTCTTTCATCATCCCTCCCGGCCTCATACCATTTTAAGGGCCTACTATTAATTAATGAGGAACCGCAATAACTTTCTTAAATCTCCAAACACATTTAACAGAAAACATTATTAACAGAGAAAAGACAGCGATGTCAAGTCTCATCTTAAGTAAGAATGTCACCTTGCAATAGGGTCTGTTTTTTGTTATAAGGCAGTGTTGCCTTTGTATGTCCTGTTTACTAATTGATTATTAAGAAAGGAGGAATCATGGCAGATCTTAAAACCCAATCAACGTTTCTGGACAAACCAAAGATAGAAGAGCTTCTAAAATCCAAAAATGATGGGGTATTGTGTTTTACGGATGGTAATTCGGCCTACGGGGTCCCCCTTGCCTATACCTCTTACCACAATGATACCATCTACTTTGGCATGAACCCCAGCGGGAGGAAATATGACTATTTCAAGAAATGCAAAAACGTCTGTTTCACTGTGCACAAAACCTTTCAACAACCCGGAGCCCCACGATGGAACGGGTGGTGGAGTATCATTCTAGATGGAGAGCTCTTCCAGGTTACCGATCCGGAAGAGATTAACGCAATCGCGGACATGATGGACAAACAGGGAATATTTCCCCCGGGTCTAAAAGAGAAGTTCCTAAACGCCATTTTAAAGAATCCCGATAAGTCCAATTTTTTCAAGATGAAGATCACTCACTTTGGAGGAAAGGAACTTCCAGAGTATCGTCCGGAAAAGGAAGTTGAATGAGACCAAGCTTTCAGCTTGAAGAAACCATCACGATAAAAATATGCCTCCCGGACAAAGATTTTTCTTGAAATATTTTTTTTCTCTATTATACTTGTCTAAAGTAATAGAGTAACCCTTGTTGTACATCATTAACAACACATTGAAAGGAGAACCCCTATGGCAACTAATGTAAAACCCATGACAAAAGCACAACTGATTACTGAGCTTTCAGAGAAACTTGACATCCCAAAGAAAGATGTCAGTGTTTACCTGGATACACTCACCACAATCGCTTACAAAGAAACAAAAAAGAAGGGTTCATTTACCCTGCCGGGGCTGGGCAAACTGGTCAAGGTGCACCGGAAGGCACGCATGGGCAGGAACCCTGCAACCGGAGAAACGATAAAAATAAAGGCCAAGAAAGTGGTAAAATTCAGGCTTTCCAAGACATGTAAGGACGAAATTCTCCCATCTTAAATAGTGGCGACTTCGTAAAAAGCCTGGCTGAATTCCCTGGCCTTGCCCGAGCGCCGGCGCGCGGGCAAGGCGGGCAGGCGGCCAAGCTGTCGTCTGATTGAGGATTTTTTGCGAGTTCATCAAATAGTCACACCTTAATTTTTGGATAAAAAACCCCCGGTACACTCACACCGTACCAGAGGTTTTATCTGTCCGATTTTCCCTAACCGGGTTGTTGTTCCTCTCATCCCATTATTCTACTATTATCCCAGATTTTGCAGTAGCTCACCAACCAAAAACCAATAAGAAATCAATACCAATGAAACCTGGTTTATCTGTCTTCAGCATGAAATACCCCTTGCCTGTCCTAATCTATTGTAATTCCAACAAATTTATAATTATAATACATTTGGCATTTATCTTGAATAGGTGAACTGCAAAAGGGGTTTGCCCCAAATAATTACAATTGACATTATTGATAACAAATGTTAATAACCATATAATTTTTTTACTCAGTAATTAGTTAAGTATCCATTGAATTGGGAGATCTAAGCCCATTAATCTCAAAAGAGGAGTCGTTATGATGAGAAATTTTGCCCTCACCATAATCATATTAGCATATTCTCTCACCCTTACCGGCTGCAGTGGAGGAAAATCTGAATTCAAGGTACCACATATACCATCCATTTATGGAAATAATATTCATAAGGTAATCACCTTTGATAAAGATACTATCCAACTGATAGGTTCATTTGGGTTTGCGGCCCGCACCACTAAAGGTAGTGAGATTCGGCATGAGAACAGCAAGAAGGGTTTTT
>JAZFSJ010000172.1:0-9488 GCA_036446115.1 Thermodesulfobacteriota bacterium
GAATTCATTGAAAAGGTCTTAGAACAAACTGGCATACCTGTTAGAATAGTTTCAGGCTTTGAAGAGGCCACTTTAACCCTGAAAGGTATTTTTTCAGCAGTGGAGTGCAACGCACATAAAAGTCTTTTATTCGACATCGGCGGAGGTAGTACAGAACTCATCCTGACAGAGGATAATGTCCCATTTCAAATAGCAAGTCTCGATCTTGGGGTTGTTCACCTCGCAGAAAGTTTTATTACCACAGATCCCCCCACCTCAGAAGACCTTGCATCCTTAAGAATTAACATTAAGCATATGCTGCAATCATTAGATTTTAATAAAGATACACTTAATTCTATTAAAGATATTTCCCAAAGCTCCTTGATCGGTACTGCAGGAACGGTAACTACCCTGGCGGCAATAGACCAACAGCTTGAAGAATATGACCCTCAAAAAATTAATAATTATCGTTTATCCCTTAAGGCCCTACAAGGCATCTATCACCTCTTAAGCAGCACATCACTTGCTGAAAGAAAAGCAATTGTCGGTTTGGAGCAAGGAAGAGAGGAAGTAATTTTACCCGGAGCGGCGATTGTACTTGAGATAATGGACTATTTTCAGTTTAAACATCTTACGGTTTCAGATGCGGGATTGCTTGAAGGCATTCTTCTGGATGCACCGGTTGCTGATTAAGTTACTGTATATACTAATCATAACTCACGAACTACGCAAAATAGAGCTTTTACCTTGACATAGAGACTAAATTAAGATAATTCTTTTATCTTTAAAAACCCAATCATACCAAACTGTTAAGCAGTTTCACTTTCATGGTTCAATCACCGCTCAGAGAATTGTGTAGCTCACATACCCCCACCTTTAAACACTATAATAGTGTTCAAAATAAATTACTATTAACCACTGTTATAGGTAAAGGAGTATTCAAATGTTAGAAGATGAAATCCCTTTGGGATTAACTTTTGATGACGTATTGTTAATACCTGCATATACTGAGGTCATTCCTAAAGACATAGACATCTCCACTCAGCTAACCCCTTCCATCAAGCTGAACATCCCTCTAATCAGCTCAGCCATGGACACGGTTACAGAATCAAAAACGGCCATCTGCATGGCCCGCGAAGGAGGCATTGGAATCATTCACAAGAATCTTTCTATAAAATCTCAGGCCCTCGAGGTAGACAAGGTAAAGAAGTCCGAAAGTGGAATGATTGTAGACCCCATTACCATGCATCCGGAACAGAAACTATACGAAGCCCTAGAAATCATGGCACGTTATCACATCTCCGGTGTACCGGTGGTAAAGGACGATAAACTGGTAGGTATCCTTACTAATCGTGATCTGAGGTTTGAAACCAATGTCAGCCGTCAGATTTCAGAGTTCATGACTATGGATAACCTTATTACTGCCCCCGTGGGCATCTCCCTTAATGAAGCGAAAAAGCTTCTCCACAAGAACAGAATAGAAAAGCTGCTGGTTGTCGATGAGAAAAATAATCTCAAAGGCCTCATTACTGTTAAAGATATTGAAAAAAAGGAAATGTATCCCAACGCCTGTAAAGACCATTTTGGAAGACTGAGAGTTGGTGCAGCAATAGGTGTCGGTAAAGACTGGCGTGAAAGGGCTGATGCCCTTATTAAAGCGGGTGCTGACATTATAGTGATTGATACTGCACACGGCTATTCAAAAGAGGTTATCACTACGACTAAGGAACACAAAAAGAGCTTTCCTGATTGCCAGCTGATTGTCGGAAACGTTGCCACGGCCGATGCCGCAGAGGCCCTCATTAAAGCGGGAGTTGATGCAGTGAAAGTAGGTGTCGGTCCTGGTTCCATCTGCACCACCAGAGTGATAGCGGGCATAGGTATTCCCCAAATTACCGCCATTATGAATTGCAGCAAATTAACTGAAAAGCACGGTATCCCCTTGATTGCAGACGGCGGAATAAAATTTTCAGGTGATGTTACCAAAGCAATCGCCGCAGGCGCACATACCCTAATGGTTGGAAGCCTCTTTGCGGGCACTGAAGAGAGCCCAGGTGAAACCGTCCTCTTTCAGGGCAGGAGCTACAAGGTTTATCGTGGCATGGGATCTTTGGAAGCTATGAAAAAGGGAAGTAAAGACCGGTATTTTCAAACTGATGTAGAAAACGAAAAGAAATTAGTGCCCGAAGGGATTGAAGGCCGCGTCCCTCACCGGGGAAGTCTCTCTTCCAGCATTTACCAACTTGTGGGAGGTCTTAGGGCAGGAATGGGTTATGTAGGCTGTAAAAACATTAAAGAGTTACGTAAAAACGGCAAGTTTATTAAGATTACGCCCTCGGGGCTAAAAGAAAGTCACGTCCACGGCGTAATTATCACTAAAGAAGCGCCAAATTACAGGCTAGAGTAAAATAACGAATGGATACTACTATTCACCAGGAAAAGATCCTTATCCTGGATTTCGGTTCCCAATACACTCAGCTTATCGCCCGAAGGGTAAGAGAGTGTATGGTGTATTCTGAAATCCATCCTTTCAATACCCCCTTCGCAAAGATAAAAAAATTTAACCCCAAGGGTATCATTCTCTCAGGCTCACCCTCAAGTGTTCATGATAAAAAATCCCCCTCTATAACACCTGAGTTATTCGAATGTGGTATCCCTATTTTAGGTATCTGTTACGGGCTACAACTGATCTGTCACCTTTTAGGCGGAGAAGTAGAAAAATCAAACGAAAGAGAATACGGTTACTCACAACTGCTCATAGATGACTCCTCAAACCTGTTACAGGGACTGAACAATCAGACACATATTCAAGTGTGGATGAGCCATGGTGACAGAATTAAGGCCCTGCCACCCCACTTTATCCCCATTGCACACAGCACAAATTCACCAATTGCTGCAATCAGGTCACATAGCTCTCCAATTTTTGGTGTTCAATTCCACCCTGAAGTTGTCCACACCCCACAGGGAAAGCAGATCATAGAAAATTTCCTTTACGCTATCTGCAGTTGTAAGCCGCTCTGGAACATGAAATCCTTCATCGATACTTCCATTGCTCAAATCAAAAAAGATGTTTTAAACGGCAAGGTAATCTGTGGGGCAAGCGGTGGAGTGGATTCCACTGTGGTTGCTGCCTTACTTCATAAAGCCATTGGGAAACAGCTTAACTGCATTTTTATAGATAACGGGCTTTTGAGAAAAAATGAGGCAGAAAGGGTTGTAGAGATTTTCAGAGATAACCTGCATATTGATCTCCTCCATGTAGACGGAGCCGAGCACTTCGTCTCCAAGCTGTCAAATGTTACCGATCCCGAAGAAAAAAGAAAAATTATTGGTAAGGCGTTTATTTATCTCTTCGAAAAAGAGGCAAATAAATTAGGAGAAGTCAATTTTTTAGCCCAGGGTACCCTCTACCCCGATGTGATCGAAAGTGTTTCTATCAAGGGACCTTCTGCCACTATAAAAAGCCACCACAATGTCGGTGGGTTACCTGAGCGGATGAAATTTAAATTAATTGAGCCACTACGTGAGCTCTTCAAGGATGAAGTAAGGGCAGTAGGAAGGGAGCTTGGCATCCCCGATGAGATTATAGGCCGTCAACCCTTTCCCGGCCCGGGGTTAGCCGTCCGTATTATAGGTCCTGTTACCAAAGAGTCCCTGGCATTATTAAGAGAAGCAGACTTTATAGTACTTGAAGAAATAAAGAGGGCATCTTATTATGATAAAGTGTGGCAGGCCTTCGCTGTCCTCCTGCCGGTTAAGACTGTGGGTGTAATGGGTGATGAAAGAACCTATGAAAATGTTATAGCCCTCAGGGTAGTACACAGCGTTGACGGCATGACAGCAGATTGGGTCAAACTTCCTTATGACCTTCTTTCAATCATATCAAATCGCATCATCAATGAGGTTAAGGGTATTAATCGTGTTGTCTATGATATTTCATCCAAACCTCCCAGTACCATCGAATGGGAGTAACACTTTATGAAACATGCCGATTTCGTCCATCTTCACATTCATACTCAATACAGCCTCCTAGACGGTGCTATCCGACTTAATCAACTCTTTGAAAAGGCCCATGAGTACAGGATGCCGGCACTTGCCATAACAGACCATGGCAATATGTTTGGTACCATTGAATTTTATCAGCAGGCCTACCAGAGTGGGATAAAACCTATCATAGGATGTGAAGTCTATGTAGCTCCAGGAAGTCGCCTTGAAAAAGATTCAAGGGGGATTTCAGAATCATCCCATCACCTCATTCTTCTGGTAAAAAATCACATCGGTTATCAAAACCTAATTTACCTGGTAAGTAAAGGCTATCTTGAAGGTTTTTACTATCGCCCTCGCGTTGACAAGGAATTGCTAAAAAGCCACAACGAAGGCCTTATCGCTTTAAGCTCCTGCCTTCACGGTGAAATAGCAACCCAAATACTTAAAGATTCCAAAGAAAAGGCATTAAAAACCGCTGAAGAATACAGCGAGATTTTTGATGACCGCCGATTCTACCTGGAACTTCAAGAAAACAAAATTCCAGACCAACGTGAAGTCAACAATACTCTTATTGAAATTGCTAAAGATCTTTCTCTTCCTCTGGTAGCTACCAACGACTGCCATTACTTAAATAAAAAAGAAGCAAAGGCCCACGAGATTCTCCTCTGTCTCCAGACAGGTAAGACACTCAGCAGTCCCGATCGCATGAAGTTCTCTACCGACGAATTTTATTTTAAATCTCCCGAGGAGATGACTGAACTTTTTTCATATGCACCTGAAGCCATAAAAAACACGGTGGAAATAGCAGAAAGGTGTAACCTGGAGATCAAGTTCGATCAACTACGATTTCCAAAATTCCACCTGCCGGAAGAGATAAACCCAAACAATTATCTTGATAATCTCGCAAGAGATGGTTTGGAAGAGCGTTTAAATCATTACACGCAGAGAAAAGACTTTTCCGAACTTTCCGAGAATTATAAAAATCGACTTGAAGAAGAACTCAAAATAATCAAAACCACCGGTTTTACCAATTACTTTCTCGTCGTTGCAGACTTTGTCAACTACGCCCAACAAAACAGCATCCCCGTTGGGCCCGGACGTGGCTCAGCTGCCGGCAGTCTTGTTGCGTATGCCCTTAAAATAACCGAGGTCGATCCTTTAAACTACGGTCTTCTTTTTGAGAGGTTCCTAAACCCTGAGAGGATCACCCAACCTGATATAGACATAGATTTTTGTATGGAAAGAAGGGATGAGATGATCGACTACGTGAGTGAAAGGTATGGGAAAGAAAACGTAGCACAGATCATTACCTTTGGTAAGATGCAAGCTAAAGGCGTCATAAGAGATGTAGGACGGGTGCTGGACATGCCCTACAAGGATGTAGACCGCATTGCAAAACTTGTTCCCAACACGTTAAATATTAACCTTAAAGAAGCCCTGGAGCAGGAACCGCGGTTGCGTAATATGATTGAAAATGATGACCTAATTAAAGAGCTTTTTTCTCATTCATTATCATTAGAAGGCCTTCCCCGGCATGCTTCTACCCATGCTGCCGGCGTTGTCATCTCGGATAAACCACTTATCGAGTATCTTCCCCTTTACCGCGGACAGCATGACGAAGTCGTTACCCAGTTTGCAATGAAAGCAGTAGGGAAAATAGGATTAATAAAATTTGATTTTTTAGGTTTAAAAACCTTAACTGTTATCAATAAATGCTTAAATCTTCTCAAGGCTAAAAATGCAGAATCAATTAACATTAATGATATCCCCAAAGATGACAAGGACACCTATCAATTACTCTCTTCAGGTGAAGCAGATGGCATCTTTCAATTAGAGAGTTCAGGAATGAAGGACCTCCTGTTAAGGCTCAAGCCGGAAACCATGGAAGATTTGATTGCCCTGCTTGCACTGTATCGACCTGGACCTCTGGGGAGTGGCATGGTAGACGATTTCATAAAAAGGAAAAGAGGTGAAATACCCATTAGATATGAAGCACCACAGCTAGAAGGTATCCTTGCCGACACTTACGGGGTCATCCTCTACCAAGAACAGGTAATGCATATCGCCAGCAAGCTTGCCAATTTTTCACTGGGCGATGCCGATCTGCTGCGAAGCGCCATGAGCAAGAAGAAAATCGATGTGATGGAAAAACAAAAGGAGAAGTTTCTAGAGGGAGCCAAGAAAAATAAACTCAACTCCAAAAGAGCTGAAAAGATTTATAACCAGATGGCCAAATTTGCTGAGTATGGATTTAACAAATCCCACAGCACCGCATATGCTATAATCGCCTATCAAACAGCCTATCTTAAGGCCCACTACCCCCTAGAATTTATGGCAGCACTTCTTACCTGCGAGATGGATAATAATGAAAAAATTCTAAGGCACATGAATGAGTGTCGCGATATGGATATTGAGGTGATACCTCCTGACATCAACGAAAGCAACCGAGACTTTACCGTTGCCCAGGGGAAAATCTGCTTTGGTCTGGCTGCAGTTAAAAATGTAGGAGTTTCCGCAATAGAATCTATTATTGCCAACAGGAATGACTCAGGTAATTTTAGTTCACTTTACGATTTCTGCAAACGAGTTGACCTCAGAAAAGTTAACAGAAGAGTCTTAGAAAGCCTTATCAAGTGTGGGGCTTTTGATTCTACCGGTGCCCATCGAGCACAGATGATAGCTATACTTGATAAGGCAATAGAGCGCGCTCAGCGCTTTCAGAAAGATAGGATAAGCAAACAAACCAATATGTTTGATATGTTCAGCGCAGACGGTTCAGGTGAGGGGAAGGAAGAAACACTCCCCGACATGCCTGAATGGTCTGACGAGGAACTTCTCTCCTTTGAAAAAGAATCACTCGGCTTTTATATCAGCAAACACCCCCTTAATCGATTCAGGGATGACCTCCAAAAATACACTAATGTTGATACTCTCTCTATTGCTAATAAACTCAATGACAAAGAAATCAGAATTGGAGGTATCATTAACAAGACAAGAGAAATCACTACCCGCAAGGGTGACAGGATGTGTTTTGTAACTCTTGAAGACCTTAAAGGGGTTGTTGAAGTAGTTGTGTTTGCTGATTTATATAAAACAACTTCTGCCCTCATTAAGGGTGACCAACCTATTATAGTTGTAGGGAAATTGGGTGAAGATAGAGACAACGTCAAGTTAATTGCCAATCAGATTATATCTTTATCTGAAGCACACACACTTTCACCAATTGCCACCCACATCACTCTCAACTTAAGTGAAATCAGCGAAGAACAATTACAGCAGCTCAGAAACCTTATCCTCAGTTATCCTGGTGATTGTGAAACATTGCTTCATCTGGTAGCTCCCCAGCAATCAGAAACCGTTATCTCTCTGGGAAGCCCCTTTAAGGTAGAACCCTCTCCCCAATTATTTAAAGAAATAAAAACTATTTTCGGCAATGCTGTTGACTATACTCACTGATTATCACCTTTCTATCCCCTGACTTTTGATGAGCTTCCTAAAATCAGAAAAACGCACTTTTTACCGTGAGCGAATAACCGCAAAAGACCTGGTTTCATTCCCCATACTGATAAAAGAGACCGATCTTCTAATCTTTGCGGATACTCTGCTTAAAGACGAGGCAGAAAATTCAGTTCTTATTAACAGGCATCACTTAGAGAATTATATTCTAAAGTTCCCCTATTTCCTAGACAGTTTGATCCCACTTGCTCTCGATGAAATTGCGCCACCTATTATAAAAGAGATGTTGCGCTCAGCACTATTAGCACAGGTAGGCCCTATGGCATCTGTCGCCGGCGCGATTGCCGAATTTGTTGGTAGGGATCTGCTAAAACACACGAAGCAGATTGTGGTGGAAAACGGAGGCGACATATTCATAAAAATTGCAAAGGATTTTACCATCGGTGTCTACGCAGGCAATTCTCCCTTGAGTAATACACTCGGTTTAAAAATAACCCCAGACATTACCCCTGTGGGAGTATGTACTTCTTCGGGGACTGTGGGACACTCCCTCAGTTTTGGTAAATCAAATGCAGTAACTGTAATCGCTCAATCCACTCCACTGGCGGACGCAGCCGCAACGGCTATAGGTAATCTGGTTAGTGAAAAAAAGGATATTGAAGCAGGTCTTGAGCGCGCCAAAAGCATCAAGGGTATACAGGGAACACTTATTATAGTTGGTGATCAGTTTGGCGCCTGGGGGAATGTGGAAATTGTTTCAATTTAAGTTCAAAGGAAACTCATGAAGATTGGTGTAATCTCTGATACCCACCTTGAGAAATTTCCAGAACATTTAGGAGAGCTTATTACCCAGCATTTCGAAGATGTGGATATGATTCTCCACGCGGGAGATGTAGTAGAACTAAGCGTTCTCGACTTTTTCTCGGATAAAGATTTAAAGCTGGTTGCGGGAAATATGGACTCATGGGCAATAAAAGAGAGGGCACCTGCCAAGCAGGTCATTCCAATTGAAGGGTTTAAGGTAGGTCTGATTCATGGATGGGGTTCACCAATAGGGATTGAAGGTCGAATTATAAGTGAGTTTAATGATATTGATATACTGGTTTACGGGCATACCCACAATGCTTCATCTTCCACCCGGGGCGGAGTACTCTATTTCAACCCCGGTTCACCAACCGATAAACACTTTGCCACTGATAATACCATAGGAATACTTGAGATTGGTAAGCGCATTTCTTCTAAAATTATCACACTCTGATCAAAGAAAGGAGAACAATGAAACAGATCTGGGCACCATGGAGAATGGACTACATTTTAGGGAACAAATCCCAAAAGTGCATTTTTTGCCATCCTGCACGAACAAAACATAATAAGAAAAAGCTGCTCCTCTACCAAGGAGAGTTTTCTCTTGTAATGCTCAATAGATACCCCTATACAAACTGTCATCTTCTTATTGCACCCAGAAAGCACACTAATGCCTTAGATCGCCTTTCGGCTGAAGAATCTCTAAATCTTTTCACTACGCTCAGTAAATCCGTTAATGCCCTTAATAAATCAATAAAACCTGAGGGATTCAATATCGGTATGAATTTAGGAAGAATCGCAGGGGCTGGTGTCAAAGATCATCTCCACTTCCATATAGTCCCCAGATGGAATGGAGATACAAACTTCATGCCTATTCTCGCAGAATCAATGGTAGTGCCAGAGCACTTAGAAAAGGCCTATGATAAATTATTACCTTTCTTTGAAAAGTTCTAAACTCCTGAGTGCTACCATTGATCCCAGCATCTTCAGGTTGTCAAAAACTTTTAATAGTAAGTGCTCGATACTATACAATAGTTAATAGATACTGGGCATATCTCCGTTTTCTTATTTTGCTCAGCATCTTGCAACCAGTACCCAGGACCATTTTAGCCATGTATTCACACACAAAAAATCAAAAAAAATACCCTAAGGATCCAGAAGTGACAGGGCTGCTTTCTCTTTTAAAAAGGAATAGATTCCAACCCAAAAAGAGACTGGGCCAGACCTTTCTATTCAAACAATCCATAGCAAAAGAGATTGTC
>JAZFSJ010000173.1:0-19177 GCA_036446115.1 Thermodesulfobacteriota bacterium
ACTATCAGGGGATGGATACCAGGGTACTCTGGGAATTTAAGACCCCCATGGTCACGGGATTTTACAAACCCTACCTGGTTAAGGGAGATGACAAGATAGAGAAGCTCACTATGGGAGAGTTGCATTATATGAAAAGGGCAATTTACTGCTCTTTTTCCATAACGGTCAACGATGATTATGACCTTCCCACATTCACCTGTGAATTCGACCAGACTGCCCCCCGCATATCCATTACCACGGATTTCATGCCCGCGGTAGATTTTGCGATGCATCCGGAATATCGCGAGAGGTATTATACCCCGATAGCTAATCTTTGGAGAAAATACCGCGCCATACCCGGGCTTACCAGGGAAGGCCGCTGCCTAGTGCAGAGAAGGTATGGCCATGCCCCCTGGGCCAGGGAGTCCCTCTCTCCTTACTCCTTGGATGGAAAGGTGGAGGAGGAAGATGCGCGCTACAAGGTGCTGGAGGCCATTGTTGCCTATGCTAGGGCATGGCTTAACCTTTGGAGAAAGGCAGAGCCGATAAAATCCCCGGCATACAAGCAGGAAGTGATTAAAAGAAGGAGGACAGTAAAGGAATACTATCTGGCTCGCTCCCGGGGGGGAGAGATGCTCAAGAAGATTTTTGGTGAGGAGAAGAGTCATCTGATTGAAAGTCTGGTATTCTAACCCAGAATTTGCAGTAGCCATCTATGAGTACAGGTGAAGAAGGAAAAAGGGTAGTCAGAAAGTTTGCCGGCATAGAAATCCCACCAGATTTGAGGCGGTCTCATTTTTTCAGCTTGTATCTTGCCACTTTTTTTATTGCCTGCGTGACCGTCTTTGCCTCATTTATTCAACCACTTTTTCTAAAACAGGTCATCAACATCCCCGAGGCCCAGGCAGGTTCAATCAATTCCGGACTCCAGAATGTAAGCCAGGTGATCACCTTACTCCTGGTGGGACTGATAGGCATTTTGTCTGACAAGGTAGGAAGACGTATTCTCCCCGTAATCGGATTCATAATTGCCGGTGCTTTCTATGTCGCGTTTGGCTATGCCAAAGAGATTTCCCTTGCCTTGGGTATAGCCAGTGTGGGAGGGCAGGTCGCTCTCATCTACCTGATCAAATTGATTATAGGAATTGGCTTCATCCTTTGTTACCCCCAGTTCATCACCATGGTGGCCGATTACACCTTTGAACGGGACAGAGGAAAGGGGATGGCCTTAAACGGGGTGATGATGAGCCTTGGTGCCTTTATTGTTTTTGGGGTGCTGGCTCAAATTGCGGTAAAGGTTGACCTGCTTACGCTCTTCTATATCATTGGAGGACTTGCCATCCTCGGTGCCTTTATTTCACGTGTGGGACTGGTGGACCGCATGCCCAAGGAGAAGCCAAAGAAACTGGGCTACAAGGAGATTTACCGTACAGTATCAAAAAGTCTTAGCCTTAAGGTGAGCTACATAGTCACTTTTGTTGCACGTGCTGATGTGGTAATTATCGGGACCTTGATCTTCGTCTGGGTGGTTTACGTGGCTGAAGATTTTGGAATTGATCCAGTTAGGGCATCTACTAAAGGGGCCATTGTGATGCTGGTGATGACCTTTGCCACCTTCTTTTCCTTTCCGGTGGTAGGGGTTTTGCTTGACCGGATTGGCCGCATTCCTGTCCTCATTGCTACCCTCATTATAGGAGGGACAGGTTATTGTCTCATGGCGATGACAGAAAATCCCTTTTCCCCGGTGTTATATGTCTTTGCCTGCATGATTGGCATCGGCTTTGCGGGTGCGGTTACCGGTGCCAATACCCTGGCCTCTGATGCCTCGCCCAAACCGATCCTGGGGAGTGTCATGGGGGGGCTTAATACCATGCAGCCGATCGGTGTTTTGATTTTTCTCCAGCTGGGTGGTTTCTTATTTGATAAGGTAGGTCCCTGGGGTCCTTTTGCGCTAAAGGGTATCGCAGATGTGGCCTGTGGATTGTGGATACTGTCTGTGAGAAAGCGTCTCGTGAAGAAGGTCTGATAGATGATAATTGAATGTGTGGAGTAATGGAGTGTTGGAGTATTGAGTAAGATAAGTTTAGGGTGAATCTGGATACTAGTTACTTGATGCTGGATAAACTACATTCATAAATCCTGTATCTAGTATCCAGCATCAAGCATCTTTACATCAAAGCCGTGAGAAAGGTTCTTAAGTACTTCCTCCTAAGGCAATTACACTTTGTTACTTCTTTTTACCAGCACCAGTCTATGCCACCATCCACGCAAAGCACCTGGGCGGTAATATAGGCTGCATCCTTGGAGGCAAGGAATGTTACTGCCCCTGCCATGTCTTCCGGCTCACCCACTCTTGCAATTAAGATCTGTCCGCTTTTAACACACTCATCGATTATCCAGGGGACGAAGGAGTCTTTCTCCATCATCATCTCACTTTCTACAGGGCGGTAGAGATTGGTTGTGACCATCCCCGGCGCCAGGCTATTTACCCGAATGCCCATGGGCGCGAGGCACTTGGCTAGACTTTTGGTGAACATAATGACTGCTGCTTTTGAAGAGGCATAGGCACCGGTCATGTTCTTTGAGCTTCTTCCCATAATAGAGGAAGTGGTTATAAGTGAACCTTTAATATCATTTTCCATCATATTATTGGCGCAGGCCCTGCAGAACATGAATGAACCCCGGACATTTACCCCGTAAACCCGGTCCCAGTCCTCGGAAGTAATTTCAAGAGCTGAAGACTGTGTTTCGGAAATGCCTGCATTGGACACACCCACGTGTACCGGGCCAAAGGCCTCGGCTGCCTTCTTTACCAGCTCCTTGTTGGACTCTTCAGAAGAGACATCAACAGGGAAGAATCGTGCGGTTCCATCCTTCTCCTCAATTTCCGCTGCTACCTTCTCACCACCCTCAGAGTCAATGTCCGCTACCACTACCTTAGCGCCCTCGGAGGCAAACCGGAGGGCGATGCCCCGGCCTATGCCACTTCCTCCGCCGGTGATAATGACATGCTGGTCAACAAAACGTCTTAGATTTTCTTCCATGGTCAACTCCTTTTATAGATTCAAGTGTTAATTAAAATTCGCGCTACTTACTCCTGCTAAAATATTCATCCCACTTCTTGTCCACGATATCAAAGGCATCAGGTGCCTTTTCTTCCATAACACTGCGCAGGTCAGGCACCCAGGAATCAGGACCTCCTTCACTGGGAAGCTGCCGGGTCGCATCGATAATGATTTTACTGCTCATGAACGGTTCCTTCAAACTGGGATCAATGGGCATGTGAAAGGAGTGGTGAACGGATAAGCTTGCGGGCACGGGCTGCCAGCGGGTTCCCACTGCATGGAGGACGCGAGTAATATTGGACGGCTCAACGTCCTTATCGACTATAATGACTATCTTTTTGCTAAAACCGATCATCCGATATCCCAGGATCAGCATCCCTGCTTCAATCCCCTCGCCGGGAAACTTTTTATCGATACTCGCAATCACTATCGTAGGTGTCTCAGGTGGCGAGTAGAGCTTTATCAGATTCGGCATGAGCTTCTTCATCCGGATGAGGTTTCCCACATCCCAGGGCATAGTGAAATAACCGGAACCCAGTCCCGTATATAAATTATAGACCCAGGGGTTCTTCCGGTGGGTGATGGTCTTGACATTGAGATAGAAGGTGGTGGTCTCACGGCCTAAATAGCCGAACATTTCTCCATAGGGCCCTTCCTGTTCGACCTCCATGGGAATCTCTCCTTCGATAATAAACTCGGCATGGGCGGGCACCAGAAGATCGCTTCCTTCGCACTTGACCAGTTCCACCGGTTTACCGCGAAATCCACCTGCAATGGCAAACTCGTCTTCTCCCTGGTCGGCCAGACGGGTGCTGCTCATCATCCAGGAGATAGGGTCAATGCCTATGGCAACGGCTGCATCCACCTTGTCTTCATTCCTTTCGCCAGCTTTTACCATCATGGCGTAGGCATGGCTTTGATTGGTGAAGTTAGCCCCTGCCTTGTAGCTTTCTTTTACCTGCATGCGGTAAGTACCAACGTTTTTCCCCAACTCGGGGTCTTCCATAATGAAACACCCTGCACTGATGTATTGACCTGCGTCACAGGCATTGTTCTTAATCCAGGGAAATTTCTGGAGATCGGCATCTTTTCCTTTTAGAATCACCTCTTTGCAGGGGGCCGCTTCTTTACTGACTTCCTTGGGTGCAATCTGCTTCCACTTCCCGTCAGGCTGCTGGCAGCCCTCTATTTTTTCAACAGCAGCATTATACATCTCGAGCGGGTCATTGGTGATGGGCTCTACCCCAAAACACTGGGCTATCGTATCATAGCCATTGAAGAGATTGCCCACCACCGGGGTTTCATACCACCTGTCGATAACCTTGGTCTTTTCAATGAAAATCCCGGGGGCCTTATCTTTCATGCGATCCAGCATTCTAAACATGAGGGCAGTCGATTCATATCTGTCCTGATCTATCTCCTTTATACGGATGAGTTTTCCCCTCTCTTCCAGATCGGCAACGTAGTCTCTCAGTGAATCATAAGGTCCCATAGTAATCCTCCTTTTTTTATTAATTAAACCACAGAGGGCACAGAGAAAATATTGAAAGTAAGAGAATTAAATGCTTTATCTTTCACTTTCTCTGTGATCTCTTTAATTATAATTTTAGTATCCTCAGCCTTTTTTCTTTGAAGTGGATAAACAAAAAACCCTTATATTAATAACACTGAAGCAGATTAATAATTGAATTCATTTAATGAGGTCATTTTAGGAAAAATCTTTTTGAGTAGTAACCTACGGAGTTCACAGAGTTTTTAAATAAATTTAATTCTCTGCGTTCTCTGTGGTTCATCTCTTCTTTTTATGAAAATTCAGTATTTTTGTTGAAAAATCACTATATCAGATAACCCTGAAAAATCAACGGGTAAAAAGGATCCATCAGGGCTTGAAAAATTGCATTGCGTTAAGTCCCATGACCTCTTCCTTTTCCCGTTCATTGAGAAAGGGCACATTCATAGCACTTTCGATACATTTTTTTATGGGGGCAAAGGGGTAGTCTGTTCCAAAGAAGATTTTGTGATGGCCGTGCTTTCGGATGATCTTCTCAGCCCATTGAGGAGGTATTTTCTCGTAGGTCATGGAGGTCTCCATGTACACATTTTCCCTGCCGGCCAGAAGTTCGGCCGCCTCGCTCCACATGTTAAGACCGCCCAGATGGGCAGCGATGACCTTAAGCTTGGGGAAGTCTTTTGCCACGTTAAGGATCATTCCCGGCTGCGACCTCTGTTGGGGATGAGTGGTGGGGTTACCGCCCACGTGAAACATAACTGTCATACCATTTTCCGCCAGTGCCTTATAGAGGGGGTAGGTCAGATCGGCGTTATCTACCGTGAATCCCTGCACCTCAGGCTGGAGCTTTATGCCCTTTATACCGTTTTCCTTTAATCGATTAAGTTCTTCTCCGAAGTCTTTAAGATAGGGGTGGAGTGTGCCAAATTTAATGAATCGCGGCTCTTTAAGCTTGATAAGCCAGGTGTTAATCTCTTTAACTGCCCTTGGATTGAGAGCGACCATATGGATGACCGCGTAATTGATACCGTTCTCATCCATCCGTGAGATGAGGTCTGTCGCTGTTCCTTTTCCATACACCTTGACCTTAAATTTTTTACTGGTCAATTCCAGGATACTGGCTGCAGAGGTATCGGGAAATATATGTGTGTGCGTGTCAATGATCACCATAGGTCACATTCGGTTGGGTGGCTACTTTTTTAGAAACACAACTTTATCTAAACCTTTTCTACTCCCTTTCCGATCTTTTTCTGCGGGATATCCCAGAGCGACGACTGCCATCAGTTCCAGGTTGTCAGGTGCATCCAAAACCTTTGAGACCTTGTCTTTGTTTTTTAGTATTTCTCCTAACCAGACTCCTCCCAGGCCCAGGGCATGGATTGCCAGCAACATATTTTGAATGCAGGCACCAATGGCCTGTATATCTTTGGTGCGATCGTAGCTCTCGTCTTTATCCAGAAACACGACGATTAGGACCGGTGCCCCTTCGATGATGGGAGAATATCGTGTGAGTGGGGCGAGAGAGTTCCGGGTGTGGGGATCTTTTATAATAGCGATTTTCCAGGGTTGATTGTTTAATCCTGAAGGGGCCCAGGTCCCCGCTTCGATAATCTGATTTAACTTTTCATCTTCGATCTTCTGGGAGATGAACTGTCTGATGCTTCTGCGTGTCTTAATCAGATTGAGCATGATAAAATCTCCTTTCTGATCTTTTTATTTGTCATCTTTAAAACGGTTTGTTGCCCCAATGGGAATAATTCCAACCACTCGTTCCGATAAAGGTTTTTCCTTTGCCCATCGTTCAAGAGTTTTTGAAAACACCTGGCATTTGTTTTGGTTTTTTTAAAAAGGGGATAAGGCTTTTTAATTACTGATAGGTGAGCACCAGACGCTTGAAAGACTCAGCATAATCAAAAGGTTGTTCCTCCGCGAGTTTTGACCCCATGAGCTTCATCTTGTCGCGCCATTCGGGGATAAAGCTGAGTTGACTCTGGTGCTTTTCCAGTGCCTCCAGTTTCTTATCCATCACATCGGTAATGTCTACCACATAATCTGGAGTTGGGGGAAAGGTGAAGTAGATTTCTAGAGGGGCGTGAGCAGTCAATTCCACTTCCAAAAGGGCTGGTAGGAAGAGATGGTCCCGGGCCACTACCACTGCATCTACGGTAGCGAATCCCACTGCCCGGTGATCGGGGTGAAGCTGGTAAGGCCTCCAGGGATCATGAGTTACGATGATTTCAGGCTGGAACTTTCTGATCAAAAGTGCGATTTCATTTCGAAACCCGGCAGTGTGTTCCAGTTCTCCATCGGCGTGTCTTAAAAAGGTGATGTCTTTAACCCCCAGTACGCTGGCTGCCCCTCGTTGTTCCTTTTCCCTTATCTCAGCCATCTTGAAAGGAGTCATCTTTTCATCTTTTGTGCCCTTGTCCCCGGTAGCGCAGATAACATACCGTACCTGATAACCTTTGGCTATCCATTTAATCAGGGTGCCCGCAGAGGATAGCTCAGCGTCATCAGGGTGGGCCATAATTACCAGGACCTTTTTGGGAATCGATGGTGAGGATTCCTTTACCATAATGTATTCCTTCTTACCTTGGTTATTGCGTGTTCAGGGCTGCATGGTTACTCTCAGTTGCAAGAAAGGAAGGATCCACTTGTTCCTTTGAATCGTTATCCCTTTCATCTAACAGGTGCTGGTAGAGAGAGATTATCTGGCGGGCGATACTTTGCCAGCTGAATCCTCTGGCCCTGCTTCGGGCCTTAATTCCCAGTCTGTCCTTGAGAGATGGATTGTTTAGTAAGAAGAGTATTTTTTCTGCCAGGGAATTTTCATCTTCCTCCGGTACCAGGAATCCGGTTATCTCGTCTTGAATAAAGGAAGTAAGCCCCCCAACTTTGGAGGCGATTACCGGGGTGCCACAGGCCATAGCTTCCAGGGCAACCATTCCGAAAGATTCATAGCGGGAGGGAAGGACACACAGCTCGGAAGCAGAGTAGAAGTAAGGCAGTTGATCCTGTCTTTGCGCTCCCAGGAAGGTTACCGAGTTTTTAAGGTCTAACCTTTCAGTCAATTGTTTTAGCCTTTGCAGTTCACTGTCTTTTGAATAGTCAGAGTTATCAATGTCCCCTCCAATGATAAGGAGGTTTACCCCTTTACCGTTTGTAAGCTTATTTTTCACTAGGGCCATTGCTTTAAGCAGGGTATCGATGCCCTTTACCGGGTCAATACGCCCCACAAAGAGGATAAATCTCTTGGGGTGGAGATTAAGATGGACCTTTGATTGAAGGGCATCGCGGGGTATGAATAAATCAGGATCCACACCACAGGGGATTACCGATATCTTTTCAGAGGAAGCATTGTAGCTCCACACCATCTCAACCTTTTCTCTATGACTGGAGACCACTATATGGTCAGAGTGTTTTACCAGTTGTGTTTCCACCTGTGAGCGCAAGGGGGGCTCACTCTTGCCTAAAGGGGAGAGAACCTTATTTTTAAAATAGGCCATGGTGTGAAACATGGTAAGATGAGGGATGTTCCACTTACTGCTTAACCTGACTCCCACCCAGCCGGACAACCAGTAGTGGCTGTGGATGAGGTTATAGTCAATTCCCTCTTTATAAGAGAACCTTTCCATAGCATCTAAAAACTCCGGCAGATGGGACCACACCTGATTTTTATCATAAGGTGCCTCGGGTCCTGCTTTTAGATGAATGACTCTTACACTTTCATTTAAATTAACTACCTGAGGAATGGAGGCGTTCTGAGACCTGGTGAAGATGTCAATTAGAAAGCCTTCTTTTGCAAGTTCCCTGCTCAACTCACGGATGTATACGTTCATACCCCCGGTTTCTTTACCGCCCAGTGCGGCCAGGGGACAGCTGTGAAGGCTGATCATGGCTATTCGATGCATAGATTCTTTTCTCCAGGAAGACGAAGAGTGAGTGTATTAAGAGTGTGGTCTTTAGCACCGAAGTGGTACTTGTAGGCCTCATTTCCTCTTAGAAAATCGACACGTTTAATCCCGCGGTTGATGGCATCTTTAAGGCAGCAGGTTATGACAACGATCCCCGGGCTAATGCTGGAGTAATCGGGGTCGTAGGCAGAGTTATAGAGATAGAGGGTGTCGTGGTAGTTGAACCAAAGAAGGTATGCTATTTCTTTTTCGTCAAGCAAGAGGGCGAAAAGCTCCAGCCATCCCGTTTTGGAAAGCTCCTCTGCCATGGTGAGAAAGAAACCCTCTCGCTCACTGTTTAGAAATTCACCCTTTTTGTCCATGCTTTTGCAGAAAAGGTCAAGAAAATGCGGCATGGTGTCCATTACCCGGGAAGGCTGATCAATCTTTTTAAAGGCTATGGTCCCCTCTTTTTCTGCCCTCCTCATTTTGCGTCTAATCTCATGCCTGTCCTTTTTGGTAAGCCCTTTGAGATAGGACTCAAAATTACCGGGAAGGTTAAGTGAGGGAGCTGTATCTTCTACCTCGATATCCAGGACGTAGCCTTTGTGATTAGCTATCTCTTTGAAGAAGGAAAGGGTAGGGGAATGCTGCTTAAGGGAGTTAAGGCAAAGGGTAGTCTGTTTAGTTGCGGTTTTGACAAGATAAGAAAGGAGTGTATGGTAAAAATGTTTCTCTTTGCCTCTCACAACGATAAAATCGAGATAGTCACAGAGATCCGTACTGCCCAGTAGCATCAGTTTTTCTGCCCCATTTTTCTCTTCGGAATATAGAGGGGCAATCCCACAGAGGTTTCCGTTTTCATCGCTCACCGTTATTATCCTTAAACTGCGGTCTTTACTCCCATAGCTCCACCATATCTTTTGCCATTGCCAGGTGAGGAAGGGGGTATTGGTGAAACTGAGCGTAGTAAGCTGGCTCCACTGTTGAGCCAGGGTATCAAATGCAGAAGACTCATGGTATTCAGTGACAATAGGAGTATACGTGCTTTCTTTTTTAAGGGTGTTCATTAATAAGACTACCTTCCGTAGTATGAACTGTTCCTTTCTCTTTCTATGGTACTGGGAGCCCCATGCCCGGGATGGATGATGGTATCCCCGGGCAGGGGAAAGAGCTTCTCTTTGATGCTCTTTAGAATCTGGTTCCGGCTTGCTCCCGGAATCGCTGTATTCCCGGCCCCTCCGGGAAAGATAGTATCACCGCTTATGAGGTACTTCCCTATCAGCATGCATACACCTCCCGAGGTGTGTCCCGGGGTGTGAAGGATCTTCACCGCACATTTACCGAAATGGATGAGCTCACCATCTTTCAGATGGAAATCCGGGGGTGAAGGCAGCCTTGCGGCATCAGCAGAGTGAATGCCTACCGGTACCCCGGTTGCATTTTTCACTGCGCTTAAGGCACCGATGTGGTCAGTGTGGCCATGGGTGATGAGAATATATTTTGCCTTTAGGCCTTTTAGTGCGTTGATAATCTTTGCAGCATCTGCGGCAGGGTCGATGATAAGCGTTTCCTTAGTTTTAAGACAGAAAAGCAGGTAGCAGTTGTTTTCGAAAGACCCTACCTCCAGTTTTTTAAGCTCAAATGGGTCATTTCCCGCCATAGACAATATGAAATTCCACTACAGATTGAGTGTACTACTATATTTTTAATGATAGATTGAAGCCCCAAATATTAGCTTATTATTGTCAAATATGCAATGCAAAATCTGGGTTAAAACAACAATTGTTGCCGATGTGGGGAACCGTTTTCGGTTCAAACTGGGAATGTTTGCCGATTGGTGCTGGTAGAATCGAGGAGGGGAAGGGGGAGATTCAGGGGATGGGATATCTATAAAATTGCGGGTATTTTACTTGGCGTCAGGTCTGACCCTGAGTGTAGATTGAATCTTTTCCTTGGGCATGGTTTTTACTTTTTCATCGCCGATTTTATCGAGTTTGATTTTCAATCTTAAATCATTAACGCTATCCGCATTAATAAGGGTATTATCATAAGTTATTCTTCCCTGTTTGTAGAGGTCAAAGATGGCCTGATCGAAGGTTTGCATGCCTTCCATAGAACCCTGAGCCATAGTTTCTTTGAGAAGTTCAACCTGGTTTTTATGAATTAGGTCTTTTACCCTGGGGGTGTCTAAAAGGATTTCCATAGCTGCGGTTCGAGTTCCATCAGTAGAGGGGATAAGGCGTTGGGAGATGATTGCCTTGAGATTAAGGGAAAGCTGGAGCAGAATTTGCTCATGCCTTTCATGGGGAAAAAAATTCAGAATTCTTTCCAATGCTTGATTGGCGTTATTGGCATGGAGAGTTGCCAGTACCAGGTGCCCTGTCTCCGCAAAAGTGACGGCAGCTTCCATTGTTTCCTGGTCCCGAATCTCGCCTACCAAGATGACATCAGGTGCAGATCGCATTACATTCTTTAAGGCGTTTTCAAAGGAATGGGTATCAAGACCGATCTCCCGTTGAGTAACAATCATTTTCTTGTGAAGGTGAACAAATTCGATAGGATCTTCGATAGTGACAATATGACCGGTAGAACTAGTGTTACGGTGGTCAATCATTGCTGCCAAGGTAGTTGATTTTCCTGTGCCCGTCCTTCCCACCACCAGTACCAGCCCCCTGGTACAAAGGCTGATCTCTTCCAGTATAAGGGGTAATTTCAGATCTCTGATAGTCTGAATAGTTGCTCTGATTTGACGAACAACCAGACCGGTAAACCCTTGTTGTTTAAAGATATTTATTCGAAAGCGACCCAGTTCTGGAAAGTGAAGCGCCAGATTCATCTCTAGGTCTTCAGCAAACTTGATCTTTTGTTTTTCAGTCATAACAGAGGTTGCCATTTCCTCTGCGTGATGAGGTGTGATTTTTTGTTCTCCATATGGTTTAGTAATACCTTCTGTGCGAAACATAGGAGGACTGTCAGCTGTGAGGTAGAGATCAGAAGAATTCTGCTCTACCATCACCAATAATAGGTCTTTGAGCTTCATGGAAATTTCCTCCAGATGGTATCTAGGGGTTACGATACTTATTGAGCAGGTTTAGTTAAATCTCCCAATATATGCTGGACTTCTTCTGGAGAGATGATTCTTCTCCCCAGAAGATATTTGATTGATGCCTCCATCGTTTGCATTCCATGCTTCTGGCTTGTTTGGAGAGTGGAGAAAATCTGAGCTGTCTTTGCTTCACGGATAAGATTCTTTATAGCAGGGGTGCAGATCATAATTTCCAGGGCAGGCACTCTTCCTTTTCCATCCGCCCGTTTTATTAGAATCTGGGAGACTACGGCGTAGAGCGTTTCTGATAACATGGTTCTTATCTGAGCCTGCTGCCCGGCCGGAAAAGCATCTACGATACGATCAATCGTCTTAGGGGCGTTGTTGGTGTGGAGGGTGGCGAAGACAAGATGACCTGTCTCTGCAGCAGTAAGTGCCAGGGAGATGGTCTCGAGGTCACGCATCTCACCTACCAGTATTACATCAGGGTCTTCCCTTAAGGCACTTCTCAACGCATTTGCAAAGTTATGAGTATGTTCACCCACTTCTCGTTGGTTAATCAGACATTTTTTTGATTCATGGATAAATTCGATGGGATCCTCTATGGTGATAATATGCTTGTTGGAGCTGGTATTTATCAAATCTACCATAGTTGCCAGTGTGGTTGATTTGCCGGAACCAGTTGGACCCGTAACCAGAACCAATCCCTTATCAGCCTTGGCAATAGATTTACATATGTTAGGCAGTCCCAGTTCTTCGAAACTCTTTACCTTATTAGGGATGGTCCTTAAGACGGCTGCCTCTCCCCTGTTTTGTTTGAAGACGTTTACCCTAAATCGTCCATATTCTCCGAGGGGGATGGAAAAATCGAGCTCCTGATGTTCCTCGAAAAATTTCCGCTGTTGATCATTTAAGATATCATATATCACGTTGTGCACATCTTCTTCGGTTAAGGGTTCCATGTCTATTCTTTTAATATCACCATGGATCCTGAGCATAGGGGATTCCCCTGAGCTGATGTGGAGGTCAGATGCACCACTTTGTATTGCGAATTTAAGCATCTCCGTTAAGTCCATCGTCTTTTCTTTAACTGCTTCCATGAGTTTTCTCCCCTCTCTCTAAAAAGCGTTTTTCAAGTGTTAAATATAGGTAATTGTGTTTTCATTCTATCTTATGTTATCGGATAAATTCATTTTTTCTTAATATATTTTTTCAGGTAAGATGGCATAGTTGGATAAAAAGATTAGTAATATCCATCCAGATTTCTAAAGGGATGTAAGGTTTGAAAGCCCGCAAACATCTGAAATGTTCTGATATTTGATATCTTCTTCTTGAGGGATAGGCGATTGAAGATAACCTAATGGAAGTAAAAGACTACCCGTGAAACGGGTGGCTCTATTTTATAACCACAAGCCATGCAAAAAAGGGGGCACGAAAGTGTCGATGGTTTCTTTTTGCAAACCCGTGCGAAGCACGGGGCTTACAAAGCAAGCAATTACGATGTGAATGGTTTCAGACTAACAGCTCGCGGATTGCCATTAACTCGTTTTTAATTTCTCTTAGAATTTTTCGTTGATCTTTTTTGTTAAAATCGAAGCGGAGTTGTTTTTTGTCTTTGCTATTGAGTTCCCGCAGTTTTTTCTGGGCACCTGCAATAGTCAGCTTTTCCTCATAGAGCATCTTCTTAATCTCCAAGATCAGCTCTACATCCTTTTTACGATATATTCTTTGTTTTGACTGGGTCCTTGAAGGTTTAATGGCTTTGAATTCTGATTCCCAATATCTTAAGACATAGGGCTCTACTTCAGCAATTGAGCCCACTTCACCTATTTTAAAATACAGCTTATTGGGGATGTATCCCTTTAATGGAGTTTTTTTAGCCATTATTTAAAATGAAAAAGTGTTATTGCATAATTATAGCAAGAGAAGAGCAAAACTATCCTCTTGACAGTTAACTGCCGGAGGGTATTTCTATTTAATAGTTGATAATCTGAAGAGAGGTGATCTATGTGTTTAAAGCCTTTTTCAAAACAGGACTGGCTTTAAAGGTAAGCACCTTTCTAGCAGAGATTTCAATTTCGCTTCCTGTTTGAGGATTTCTACCCCTTCGGGTCCTCTTTTGGCGCACGACGAAATTGCCGAACCGCGAAACTTTTACTCTTTCACCCTTTTCCAGGGTTGATTTAATAGTTTCGAAAACGAGTTCCACAATGGTATTGGCTTCTTTCTTGGACAACCCTACCTTTTCATAAACGTTTTCGATGATATCTGCCTTTGTCATTACTCTTCCCTCCTTTTGCATTGAGTTTAAAAAACAAACCTATCATTTACGTATTTCCGCACCCAGTTCCTGATGTAATGCACTGATTAATTCTTCGTACAATGCGTTCACTTCTTTGTCGGTTAGGGTGTGGTTATAGGATTGATACTTGAGTCGGTAGGCTAAACTTTTCTTGCCTGCCGGAATTGGCTTACCCTTATAGTAGTCGAAAATCATTATTTCTTCAATAAATTTATTATTAAATTTGTATATTGTATCAAGTACCTTTTGAGCAGAAATGACCTCGTCTACCACTAAGGCGATATCTCTGTAAACAGGAGGGTGCTTGGGCAGGGAACGAAATTTCCTCTGTTCTGAGAAATGAGGGAGCAGGGGGGATAGCGAAATCTCAAGAAGATAGGCCTTTTGGGGGAGTTGATAATCCTCCAGCAATTGAGGGTGTGCCTCTCCCAAAACCCCTACTTTTTCATGGTTGACCATAAGGTTTAAGGATTTAGAAGGGTGAAGAAAGGGACTGTCCTTGCAGGGTGAAAATGAGTAGTTGGTGATGAGGAGCTCTTGTAGAAGATTTTCCAGGCACCCTTTTAGATCGTAGAAATCTGCGTTCCTTTTTTCTGAATTCCAGGCTTCCTCCTGGTAGAGGCCGGTAGCCAGAGCCGCCAGCATCTTCTTTTCCTGGGGAAGCTTATCTTTTCCCTGCGTCAGAAAGATCGATCCCACTTCGAACAGTTTTAGATTTAAATTTTTCTGGTAGATATTCTTCTTCGTGGTAGTGAGAAGGCCGGGGATAAGGGTGGTTCTCATAATAGATTGTTCCTCGGTAAGAGGATTTAAGATTTTAAGTGTCTTTTGACGGTGATCCTTAGCAGGGAGGTTTAAACAATTTAGTTCTGCCGGGGAAATGAAGCTGTAAGTAATTATTTCGTGATAACCCTGCTGAGTCAAACTGTCTTTAACCCTTTGCTCTAACAGTAGTGCCTTATCCCTTTTTTGGGGAGTGCTTGAGGTGAACGGCAATGTTGGCGCTATGTTGTTGTACCCATACAGTCGTGCTACTTCCTCGATTAAATCAATACTCTCTTTTATATCAACCCTGAAGGAAGGAGGGGTTGCTTTTAGCTGGTCTTCATCAAGGTCTTTGACAGTGAAGGCAAGATATTCTAGTTTCTGCTTCATTTCGTCTTTTGTGAGAGTTGTTCCCAGTATGGTGTTTGTCCTTTTGGTACTGAGGTTGATGGTGGGAGGTGGGGGAATGGACTTGGGATAGTTATCGATGTATCCCTGATTGACTTTACCGCCTGCAAGCTCGGCAATGAGCTGAGATGTCCGGTGAAGGGCTACCGTAACACCTTCGGGGTCGACTCCCTTTTCGAACCTCTGGGAAGACTCTGTGCGTATGCCCATTTTCTTTGAGGTTCTAAGAATGCCGGAGGGTGTGAAGTAGGCACTCTCCAGGAGGATGGTGGTAGTCTTTTCTAAGACCTCTGTGTTAAGACCCCCCATGATCCCCCCAAGAGCAATCGGTTTGGAGCCATCACAGATCACTATTGTATCAGGAGTCAGTATTCTCTCCTTGCCATCGAGGGTGGTAAAGGAATCACCGGGAGTCGATCTTTTTACCACGATCTTCTTCTGGTCTAGTAACTCCAGGTCGAAGGCGTGCAGCGGTTGTCCCATTTCCAAAAGCACATAATTGGTTACATCAACCACATTGTTGATTGATCTTATTCCGCAGGATTCCAGTCGCCTTCTCAACCAGAAGGGGGAGGGAGCGATTTTAACCTGAGAGACGATGCGGGCGGAATACCGGGGACATAGGTCAGGATCTTCAATAGTTACGGAGGTGAGTTTATTAATTTCCTCCCCTTTTTCTGCAATTTTTATAGCGGGTAGACGCAGGGCTTTACGGGTTAAGGCAGCGATTTCCCGGGCAATACCTCTGATGCTCAGGCAATCGGGGCGATTAGGTGTTAAGCCGATCTCAAAAATATAGTCTTTAAGCCCCAGGGCTTCAGTTAAGGGTTGTCCCACTTCCGCACTGGGGGGGAGAATCATAATACCTGATTCGTCACTGCCAAAGGACAGTTCGGCCTCCGAACAGAGCATCCCCTGGGAGGATTCACCACGGATTTTTGCCTTTTTGATGGTAATTCCATTAGGGAGTTGTGTTCCTACCAGTGCAAGAGGTGCTTTGTCACCCGGTTTGATGTTGGTTGCACCACACACGATGGGATAGGTGTCACTCCCCGTGTCAACGGTGCAAAGCGATAACTTGTCTGCATTAGGATGGGGGACTACAGAGATTATGTGGCTTACCACAACCCCATCATACTCGTTCCCTACCTTGACCACGCTTTCGACTTCACTGCCTGACATGGTGAGAAGGTCAGCCAGCCCTTGTGGATCAAGGTCAATATCAACATATTCTTTCAGCCAGTTGAAACTTACCTGCATGAAAAGTTAACCCTTGATGCGTTTTTAACTTTCTTTGTGTGTGTAGAGGTTCAAGGTTTGATGTGCGTTCTAAAATTGTTGTAAGAATCTGAGATCGTTTTCGAAAAACAACCGGATATCATCAATCCCGTATTTCAACATGGCAATCCTTTCGATTCCCATACCAAAGGCAAAACCACTCACCTGCTGAGGGTCGTACCCCACTTTCTTAAACACCGCGGGGTGTACCATCCCCGATCCCAGTATCTCTAACCATCCGGAACCGGAACATACTCTGCACCCCCCCCCTTTGCACATGACACACTGGATGTCCATTTCTGCGCTCGGCTCGGTAAAGGGGAAAAAGCTGGGGCGGAATCTGATGGCGGTATCTTCTCCAAACATCTGGTGCGCGAAGACGGTGAGCACGCCTTTTAAATGGCTAAATGAGATGTCTTGTCCTACCATGAAACCTTCTACCTGATGAAACATGGGGGTGTGAGAGACATCCGAATCGCAGCGATATGCCTTTCCTGGGGAGATAATTCTCACAGGGGGTTTTAGCTTCTCCATGGTTCTGATCTGCACAGGAGAAGTGTGTGTTCTAAGCAATACCTCTTCACTTATATAGAAGGTATCTTGCATGTCTCGAGCGGGGTGATCCTTGGGGATGTTCAATGCCTCAAAGTTGTAGAAATCGAGTTCTACCTCTGGCCCCTCGGCTATCTCAAAACCCATTACGGTAAATATGGCGGTGATTTCATCGGTGACTTGGGTGACGGGATGTTTTTTCCCTACGGCGAGTCTTCTACCCGGCAGGGTGATATCCAGGGTTTCCCCTTCGAGTTCCTTATTCTTTTCCAGTTCATTGATGAGAATGAGCTTTCTATCGATGTCTTGCTCGAGCTTGCTTTTTATCTGGTTAATGAGTTGACCAGCTAATGGTCGTTCTTCCTTGGGGAGTGTTCCCAGTTGTTTGACCAGAAGGGACATGCTCCCTTTACGGCCCAGAAACTGGGTTCTGACCTTCATGACCTCATCTTTGTCTTTTGCAGTTGCCAAGGCACTTTCCGCTTCGGCAGATAATCGCTCAAGCTTCTCTTTCATGATGATGTGGTGGGAATTTATAAGGAGCTTATATTTTCTTTAGCTACATTGGCGATCTCAGAAAATACGCGGGGATCTGATACGGCTAGCTCGGCCAGCAACTTTCTATCGATGGTGACTTCTGCCTTTTTAAGGCCACTTATGAGTTGGCTGTAAGAAAGCTCGTTGAGTCTGGCAGCAGCGTTGATTCTGCTGATCCATAAGCTGCGAAAATCTCTTTTTTTGGTCCGCCTGTCCCTGTAAGCGTAGTTTAATGCTCTATCCACCGCTTCCTTGGCACTGCGATAGAGTTTACTCCGCCCCCCTTGATATCCTTTGGCCTGTTTTAAGACCTTTTTTCTTCTTTTCTTTGCTCTTACACCTCTTTTAACTCTTGGCATGGGTTAACAATCCTTTCTCTGTTATTTATGTTGGTTGCCTTGACGACTTCGTATAAGTCCATCAGCTGCGTTGCATCTGGAGCTTTTTGACTTAAGTCATCTCATCAATGACTTTTTGCGGGTTCAGCTACCTTTATGCGCTTAAATATAAGGGAGTAGTCTTTTGATGCCTTTAGTGTCAACTTTTTCGATAAGGCCACCTTTACGGAGGGCTCTTTTCCTTTTAGTGGTTTTTTTTGTCAGAATATGACGCGCGTTGGCTTTTTTCCTTTTTATCTTTCCGCTCTTGGTTTTAGTAAACCTTTTGGCCGCACCTCTGTTAGTTTTTATTTTAGGCATACATTACCCTTTCTAAACCCTTGATGTGTTTTCACCAGGGATTGATTTGAAGTAGTTATTTTTTAAGGATCACCCGATGGATGTAGCGTGCAAGGGGTACTGCTTAGCTTTTGGGAGCAACCAGCATGGTCATGTTTCTTCCTTCAAGCTTGGGGGGTTGTTCTACCACGCCAATATCTTTTATCTCCTCGGCAATTCTGTCCAACACCTCTTTCCCGAATTCAGGATGCGTAATCTCCCTTCCCCGAAAGATGAGTGTTACTTTGGTTTTGTCTCCATGACTTAAGAACTTTTTGATATTACGCACCTTAAACTGGAAGTCGTGTTCTTCTGTCTTGGGCCGTATCTTAATTTCCTTGATCTGAATTACGTGCTGGACATGTTTCTTTTTCGACTGCTGAAATTTTTTGCTCTGATCGTACTTGAACTTCCCGTAGTCCATGAGGCGGCACACTGGTGGGGAGACATTGGGTGAAACCTCTACCAGGTCGGAACCACCTTCCTTTGCAATTTTCAAGGCTTCGGAGAGGGGGAAGATACCCATCTGTTTCCCCTTGGAATCTATTATCCTTACCTCTTTGCTGGCGATCTTTTCATTTGCTCTTAATCTTTTGGCTATATTTTTCACCTCCTTAAAATAGTAAAATGATTCAGCAAGCTATTTTAAAATTTCCATATGAATAATGTAACTTTTTTAGCTGGGAAATTGAGACTCTTGCTTGATCAGAGAAATAAACTCATTAAGTGCCATCAATTTTAAATTCTTTCCACTGCGGTGTCTGGGAGAAACCCCACCGGTTTCCATTTCTTTATCACCAATTACCAGCATATAGGGGATTTTTTGCAACTGGGCTTCTCTGATTTTTAGTCTCAGGCTTTCATTCCTGAAATCCTTTTCTGCCCTGATGGAATGGGAAGAAAGTTGGTTAAAAACATTTTCTGCAAAAGCACTATGGGTGTCGCTTATGGTCAGGAGAATCGCCTGCACCGGGGCAAGCCAGAGAGGAAAGGCACCGGCATAGTGTTCAATAAGCACCCCCAAAAATCTCTCCAGGGAGCCCAGTATTACCCGATGTAACATCACGGGACGATGCTTGCCTCCGTCTTTGCCGATATAGTTTAGATCAAATCTTTCCGGCAG
>JAZFSJ010000174.1:0-17645 GCA_036446115.1 Thermodesulfobacteriota bacterium
GTTATTTCGCAGCAGGTGGGACATGCTGGCGGGATAGGAGTCAGCTTAGTTTCTTCAGCCCAGCTTACAGAACTGCAAATGATGATTACCGCTAAGAAACTTACTAAAAATAATAGCTTTCTTTTCATCATCTTCCTCCTTTCATTTAAATAGGTTATAGTAACTTCCCCTGCTAATTTAAAAATAACTTTCACCCCCCTTCCTTAATTAGATTACAGAATTTTTATTTATAACATTCGTGTGTATCTTACCCAATCCAAGATCCAAAATCTAAAATCCAAAATCAAGAGGTCCCCTGGTTCCCTGATTTAAAATCCATACCACTTTGTAATTAAAGACTTTCCATCTTCTGTCAGGTCCATGGTGACGCTTTTCAACTCTGTATATTCCATAAGGCCTGCTTTCCCGAATTCTCTTCCCAAACCACTTTCCTTATAACCCCCGAAAGGAACTTCATTGAAGAAAGTGCCGTAGGTATTAATCCAGATGGTACCGGCTTTAACTCTCCGAGCAATGTGATGAGCCTGATAGAGGTCTTTCGTCCACACACTCCCTGCCAAACCATAGCGGGTATCATTGGCTAACTTAATGGCCTCATCTACAGTTGAGAAGGTGAGCACGGAGAGCACCGGCCCAAAAATTTCTTCTCGAACAATCTTCATCCCACTCTCGGCTTTATCAAAAATAGTAGGTTTAACAAAGAAACCTTTTTTAAAGTCTTCACCTTCTGGAACGCCACCCCCCGTCACTAGTGTCGCCCCCTCTTCCTTGCCAGCGGAGATATAGCTTAACACTTTCTCCTGATGTTCCCTGGAGATCAAAGGGCCCATGGTGGTCTCCGGATCAAGGCCGTCTCCCAGTTTGATTTTTCTGGTCTTTTCGACTAACCCCTCAACAAATTCATCATGAATATCCTCCTCAATAAGCAATCTGGACCCTGCTACACACATCTGACCCTGATTGAGGAAGATAGTCGCCAGCACTCCATTTAAGGCCGCTTCCAGGTCAGCGCTTTTTAAGACAATGGTGGGAGATTTTCCTCCCAGCTCCAGGGTTATTTTCTTTATGTGAGAAGCACCTTTTCTCATGATCTCACGGCCTGTTTCGGTGCTTCCCGTTAGGGCAATTTTATCCACCTCAGGGTTAGTGGTCAATTCACCTCCAATTTCAGAGCCGAGACCAGTAACAACGTTAACTACTCCAGATGGCAGGTCGGTCTCTTCCATCAGTGTGGCCAATTCCAATGCGGTGAGTGCGGTAAGTGAAGAGGGTTTAAGCACCACTGTATTACCCGTTATAAGGGCAGGTGCCAGTTTCCAGGCCGCCATCAAAAGAGGGTAATTCCAGGGAATGATCTGGGTAACCACACCCACCGGTTCATAAAGGGTATAGCTCATGGCGGGTGCATTAACAGGAATGGTCTCCCCTTTGAGTTCACCGGCCATGCCGGCAAAACCTTCAAAGGTGTCGGCAGCGGCAGGAATATCTATGAGGGTAGTCTCTTTTATGGGTTTCCCGTTGTCGAGCGTCTCAAGTTTCGTCAGTTCACTCGCCTTTTCCCTGATAAGCTGGGCAATCTGCCGGAGGACATCTCCCCGATCCTGGTAGCTCATCTTCGGCCATTCTCCCTGATCAAAAGCAATCCTCGCTGCCTGTATCGCCTTTTTGGCATCAGGTGCCTTACCACGGGGGATAAGCCCATTTACCTCTGAGTTTGCCGGATTGATGCTTTTAAGATATTCCTTTGATTCACTTTCACACCACTTACCAGCAATCCACATTTTATACTTTGTATCAGTCAAGACTATCTCCCCCCTATTCCACAGGAGCTTGCTCCCACAATTTGAATAATCTATAAAAAGGAGTATACCATTTGGAGAGATCCCCGATGTTTCCCTTTTGCAAACGGAGTTTTTTCTGAGTAGTGGCAGCGAAGGGATCAATAAGCCCATTGAAAACGGATATCCATTGCCGTTTCTTACCCGCGATAAGAAAATCGGCATCCTCATCCTTGCTCACCTTGATGACTTTCCCTTCCTCGAAATGAAAGTTATACACCTCATTGGTATCAATGAGCTTAATGGCATATCTGACAGTAAGGTGAGTCTTTTTGCCCAATCGCTGTGCCTCTTCATCCTGATTCACTAGATTCACTATATGTTCAATATGCTCCTTTGAAAAAACAGGATATTTTACTAATGCCTCCTTTTCGGAAGGAGCCACCTTTTCTTCCTTCAGTTCGGATGCCCCAAGGCGTTTGCTTATATAAGTCATGAGCGCCGTTTCTTCCAAAATCTCAGTGAGAAAGAATGCCTCCCAGGGATTACCTCCTACAGCTACTGTTCCATGCTCTTTTAGTATAATAATATTACTCAGCTCTAATGCCTCAATTATACCCTCCAGCTTGGTTACAGAAGGACTATCCTGGACAATAATGGGTATAGTACTACCCAAAAAGAGAGAAGTTTCAAAAGTCATTGGTTTAAGTTTTATCCCCCTCACGGCTAACACATTGGTATAAGGAGGATGAAGATGGACTACTGCCTTGGCCTCAGTGTCTCGGTAAATGGCAGTATGGAGCTTGGTCTCGGTCGAAGGTTTGCCCTCTCCCTGCATCACATTCCCCTTTAAGTCCATTATCAGAAAATCCTTTTCTTTAATAAAACCGAGGGCGGTTGTATGGGCAGTAATTAAAAATTCCTCCGGATTTAACCTGACACTCAAATTGCCTCCCCATGCAACAATCAAATTTTTTCGATAGGCCTCTTTTCCAATGGCTATGATCTCTTTCTGATATTTTTCTATTTGATTAGAATCCATAAAGACCTTTCGTTAAGCCGATATCTGATTCAAGATACATTGGTTTTTTTGCTTCATCCACATCCGATCAACGAACACCGGGGCGAGTTGCGCAACCGCAACCGCTCAACCCGACCAAAATCTAATAGAGTCCCACCACCTACCTAAACCTACATCTTGTATCATGCATCTTGTATCATGCATCAGTTTTCTCACCACTTCTCCGAAATATAACTCATTGGAACCTTTTCCACCCGGGGTATAAAGCCTTTAACACCATTGGGGACGATAGGTTCGCCCGCAAAACAGAGGGAATGGCCGTTGTCTGCTTCCTTCCCCCTGTAGTCCGTGGGATAGAGATGGCAGGGGATGTTAAGTTCCTTTGCCAAAACCGCAGCAAGTAGAGAGCCTCCCTGACAGTACGCACAATCTTTATCTATCCGCTGGTAGAAGATAAATACGAGTGCCATCTCTTTCTTAGACAAACAAAATCCCATCATGTTATCTGATATTACAGTAACCCCATATCCCCTGGAGGTAAAATTTACCAGCCGCTCGCTTATAATATTCTCACAAGGTCTGCCTTCCGCACAAAAAAGATCCCATCCATCAGTTACGGGATAGTGTTCCAATAAAAACTCAGCAAAATCTTTTTGCGGCACGCCGAAGATAAGCAGATGCTTTTTAATTTTTCATCCCCCCTTGCATCTTTTTCCACCCTTGAGGAAGGTCCTTAGGATCAATGATGCCCCCTAAGGTAATCAAGCGAGTAATATACCGAGCAGGAGTAAGATCAAAAGCAGGGTAATAACCGTTTGCTTTTTCCGGATATACCCTTCTTCCTTTATAAAATAGAAGTTCTCTCACATCTCTTTCCTCAATAGGAATTTCTTCTCCCGTAGCAGTATCACCCGGTTCCTGTACCAGCACATAAAAAGGAACGGAAAATGTTTTTGCCGCCACTGCTAATTGGAAAGTTCCTACCTTATTTACCACATCACCGTTTAAGGCCACGCGGTCTGACCCCAACATTACCAGCTGACAGGACCCTTCTGAGAGAAGGTTCCCCACTGCATTATCCGGTAGCAGGGTTACATCAAAACCGTCCTCAGCTAATTCCCAGGAAGTCAACCTTCCCTGAAAATATGGTCTGGTCTCTGTGGCATAAAAACGTATCTTTTTTCCCGCCTTTTTGCAAACCCTGCCGATTAAAACCATCTCCCCACTCACATTGCAGTGGGTTAAAATAATATCACCATCTTTAATCAACGAAGCAGCACGCTCTGCTCTTTTCAATCGCAGCTTTTTAAGCCCCTCGAGGTAGGCAAGGATTTTATCCTCTAAGGCAGCGGGGATATCCTCCCCCGCTTCGTGAGCGCCTTCAGCCCAGCCCAGAATCTTTTTGTTCAAATCTTTAAAGGCAAACGTGGGGCGGGCAGTTTCCAACGCCCAGGCCACCTTCCTCAGCCTGGGGAGAATCACCTCAGTCTTTTCTCCCCTGTTATGACGTGCAGTCAAAAGGAAGGTATAGAATACCGTCAAGAGCTGTCCAAAGGCCCTGGTTTTCATCTCGGCTATGGCTTTAGCTGCCTGTAGATAATCTCCTGCCGCATGATACACCATTTCTTCCGGAAGTTTTGTCTCGTCCAGAATCACAACCTTATCGTCCTTGATATCTACTGACCAGGCCAAGGGTGGAAGTTCCATTTTACTTACCATCCATGATTTTTACGGCTTTAAGGGCAACTTCAATCATCGCTGTTTCAGCTTCGTAATATTTTGGGTCCATAAATCCTATCTCTCCGGTTATAAGATTGTCACTTACCGCCAGAATAGCCCCTGCCCTCACTTCATAAAGCTGGGCTATGGTAAGTAGACTGGCTGAGACCATGTCCACCGCCTTCACCTTAAGACCTCTCATCTTTTCTACCCGCTCTTTTGTCTCCTGAAGCAGCGCATCGGTAGTCCAGACACTTCCCACCTGGTAGTTGACCCCTAACGTTTCCGCGGCTTCAATGAGAGCGCCAGCCACCTTTACATCGGAAACAGTAGAAAAATTATCCGGAACATAGTAAGGGGTTGTTCCCTCACCTCTCACTACTCCAGTTACGATGACCAGGTCTCCTACAGAGATATCCTCTCTTAAAGCCCCACACGAACCTGTTCGAACTATATGTCCGGTTCCCGCAGCACATACCAATTCACCCATAATGGCACCGTCCGGACTATAGAGACCTCCATTGATTGCCGAAACCTTAGTTCCCTGATAGAGGCCGGTGTGCAGGTGGTAGTCCATGTAAGCAAAATTCTCAACCGGGTCTTCCAGCTTTTCAACAATGGCCTGTAGTCTCTCCGCAGGCCCAGGGATAATAGTATAGTTACCGATTGTCCCCGGTTCCATTTGAACCCATTCCAGCAGTTCTTTTGCACTTAAGTGCACATCCTTTTTCATCTCCATCTCTTCATCCATCCACTTAACTAGACATCTCGTAATTTCTACAAAATATTGTATTTAAACGAACAACTTGAGGTTTGCGTTTTTGGCCACACATATGGAATGTTGGAGTGATGGAGTAATGGAATGTTGATCTTAATAGGAAGTTTTTAATCTATTAACTTCCTTATCAAGAAGATTTCCTCAAATAAAATCCACTATTCCACCATTCCAGTACTCCAATATTCCAATTGTGAGCGAAGCTCACTACTTTCCATTTCCTTTAGCTATAATTCCCGCTACTTTTTTGGCGGTATAAATACACGACTCATGACAGGGATACCTGAAAAAATCACCCGCCATAAAAACATTCTTCAGATTTGTAGTAACATCCACCACCTTACCTCCAGGCTGCATCACCCCAATAGCAGGGGACCACCCTAGACGCTCAATGATTTTATAGTTATCAAACACCGCTCCCAAGTCCCCATCAGACCGATAGAGGAAAATACCACAGATGGAACGGCCATCGGGAAGGTGCCGTAACTCTCCACCGTGCACGCCGTGGAGATTCCCCACTTTGGGGAAAATCAAAAGTTCAAAGGGACGATACTTAGGAGCAACCGTCTCCAGGATGAACCCCCTGGTTTTAGGTGCAAAGACTTCAAAATCCACCTCCGGCATAAGCACCTTCACGCTTTTCTGTCCTGTTGCAAAGATACAATAATCATAAGGTCCTTCACTGTAAGACTGCCCTCTTTCTTTTCCCGTCCCCTCAAGTGTGACCATAAACCCGCTTTGCTCATTACCTGTGACTTTCCGCACCCGGGTATTTACCTTTACACTTCCCGACAAATGACCTTTTATCTGCAGGGCTACCTCACCCATTCCCTTCTTAGGAGAAAAACAGGGGGTAACGGAATAGCCGAGAAGAAATAATCCGTGATCGGCCGAGATTTCATCCGGGTCAACGTAGGCAAAACTGGAATAGGGCTGAGCAAAATAGTTAATCATTTTATCACTCAGCTTCATCTCTTTTTTGCAGAACTCTAGAAGTGACAGTCCATGCCACTCGAGCAATCGCTCGTCAGGTCGGGTAAAATCAAAATTGAGTGAACTAAGGAGCCTTTTTAAACGAAACCATTTAAAAAAATCTGACAGACTAAAAAGTCCACTCTTAAAAATAGACCACTGGTTTAAAGGGATAAGACGGTCACCATCTTGCAGGATAAACTTGGACATCTCAAGCTGATAATAGTCTATGCTAAGCTCATCGATGATCTCTGTGAAACAGGGATTGAATTTTCGAGAAAACATCAAGGCACCACGATTAATATAAATCCCCTCAACTTCAAGGGTAGAAAATTTACCGCCCACCTCAGACCTTCTCTCATAGAGGGTAGTATCAAGATTGTATTTCTGCAGATGGTAGGCAGCCGCAAGGCCTGCAATCCCGCCGCCGATAATAGCAATTTTGGGTTTTTTAGTAGTATCTAAAGTGCTTTCTGCGGAAACCATCTTCTAGCCTAAAATCTGCTCAATGTTTTTCCCAAGGATAGCGGCCTTGTCGCTATCCGGGATAGTAAGCTCTTCAATCCCCGTAAGAGATTCAGATGCCTTGGTGTTGCTGGGATAATCACTTCCCCAAAGGATGTGATCAGCATCAAACAGTTCCAAGGCACATTCAATAGTGAGAGGAGAAGTTGTGCCACTCACATCAACATGAATCTTCTTCAAATGATCACTGGGAAGACTCCCTAAATCCCTCACATAACCTCTCCTTTTGAGCATGGTGTAAGTAGTGTCAAAGCGCTCCTTAAGAAACGGGAGAACACCACCAAAATGAGGAAAAATAAAGGTGAGCTCAGAAAATCTCTCCAGGGTACCTGACATCAACAGCTTTCCCACACAAATGGTAAGATCAAAAAGAAATTCAATGACGGGAGTAAGCAGTGGGTCCTCCACACTGTCATAACCGATTGGTTTATTAGTAGTAGCATGAACAAAAATGGGAAGCTTTAGGTCAAGGGCGCTTTCATAAAGGGGAAAGAATCTCTCATCGTCAAGATAGACACCACTATAGCTCGAGGAAAGCGATATCCCCTTAGCACCCAGTTCCTCCTTTGCCCGTTTCAGTTCAGCTCCAGCTTTTCCATCCAGAATGGGGGTGAGCGCTGTCCAGAAAAATTTGTCAGGATACCTCTTTACTATCTTGCTCATTGCTTCATTATATAACTTGGCCTCTTGGGATTCGGTCAATTGACCATTGTAAGACACATCCGTGGTAGGATATGAGAGTATAGATATATCAATGCCTATCTTTTCCATGGTCTCAAGTTGACGTTCAACCTTCCCCCAATCTTCTGAGTAAAAGGACGCCTGCGTTATTATCTCGCCAGGCAAGAGATGGCTATGGGCATCAATTATTTTTCGGTTCTCTCTCACTATATACCCCCATTTGCATCCAGATCACGAAGAAACACTAAGGGAAAAGAAATATGTCTGAATTTTATCTACAACCGAATCACCTCTTCAAGTGGCAGGACTGAGTCATTACCAACCAGGTTTGCTTCCTGAAGCTCATTTGCCACCTGATCAAGTCCTACCTCTTTTAGTCGGGTAAGGGAAGGTAGTCCCTCCCTGCTATACCCTCTGTACTTATAATACTCTTCAAGCATGCCGGGGTGATCCAGCTCGATCTTTTGAAAGGGAAGATTTTTTCCATCTTCTCCTTCAGGGACACGCTTAACGAAACAGTCATCCTTGCGGGTTACGCCAAGCTTCACATTAAAGGCCTTTTCCAACTGGTAGACACGTTCCGCGGATTGAAACAACTCACGAGCACTTAAATCAAGCCCTGTTGCACCGCGGTAGAGCTCGGCAATGGTGTGAAGCGGAAGGTGCCCTTCAAAGAAGAGACCAATTACTGGAAAAACGCATACACCTAAACAATCTATCAGGGTCTTAAAGTTTTCATGCCACCAGACAATTCTCCCCTTTGCCTCGGGCTTATGAGGATAGTATCCTCCCTCACTAGGCAAACTCCCGATAGAGCGATCAATAATCTCTTTCCTGCCGGGGGCAAACATGGTAAAGGGCATTCCCTTCAGATGGTCACCGCCTCTGGTAGAGAGGGCATAGCTCAGTACCCATGCCTGATTGCTGTCGATTCTGTAGCCCTGACCCTTAATATGAAAGGCAAACCCTTCAGCCTGAGGGCTTATATCACTAGATGCCTTCCTGACACCTTCTGCTAAGGTATCACCAATCCCCCGGCGAAAAGTAATTTTCTCGATCAATTGACTGTAGGCCTCTACCTTTCCCCACTTTAACTCCACCCCATCACACTCACGGGCGGTGATGAGCCCCCGCTCAAAACACTCAGTAAGCATACCCAAGGTTGACCCTAACTCCATGGAATCCATACCTAATCTATTGGCCAGGTTGGAAAGATGTAAAAGGGGTGGAAATGTGTAGATGCCCAGGTTTGGCCCCAAAAGGTAGGCATGACCAAACTCAAATTTACCCCCCTCTTCCCCCTCAAAAGCACCTTCCTTCACCTTAAAGTTTAAAGTACAGCCTAAGGGACAGCCGGGACAACCCGTCTTACCCGCCATATACTTTTTGAGCAAAGATGGGGGAAGGAGATCTTCAACGGCTGAGGGATCCAGATGAAGCTGATAATTCTTTTCCCACAAATCATCAAAGGCACTGTAGGCTGCCATAATATCCATAGTTCCACATTTTGATCGTACCTTACAACGCTCTGATTCACGCATCAGCTTCCTATAGCGAGTGGACACTTCTCTTATATAGTCCGCATCTGCAAGTGGGACCGAAGAATAGTTGTCTTCTCCTTTCCCATCCGCGGGAATGACAATCGCTTTTAACTTCTTTGCACCCATTACACAACCCAGTCCACCCCTCCCGTTGAAGCTTATCCTGCCCGATGAAGAGACAACGGTAGCAAATTTCACCAGGTGCTCACCGGCCGGTCCGATTCTTAGGGTCTCGCATTTTCCATACGTCTTTTGCAGCATCTCATCAGTCTGAAATACATCCAGCCCCCAGAGGTCACGTCCATCAATTATCTTGACAGATCCCTCTTTATCTAGCACTAGATACACAGGCTTATCCGATTGTCCCCTGATAACGATATGATCATACCCTCTGCTCCTCGCCGCTATACCAAAGCCACCACCTGCATTGGAATCGGTATAGATTCCGGTCAAGGGACTTTTAGAGGTAATGGTAAAACGGGTGGATGCGGGGAAGCCACTTCCCACCAGGGGGCCAAAACCAAAGATCAAAATATTATCAGCCGACAGAGGATCACAGGAGGGGGCAACTCCATCATAGAGTATCTTGGCATTTATACCACTACCCCCGATAAACTTCTTAAAGAGGTCGCTTTCAAGTGTTCTCACCTCGGTCTTACCTGAACTGAGATCTATATCCAAAAGCCTACCTTGATATTCTTTTTTTGCTGAACTACACACAGCTTATACCTTACACCTCCTCAAAAACATTTTGTCCCGCAACCACTTTTTTGGGTAAAGACTTTCCCAGCATGGTTCTGGTCATCAGCGCCAGCAGCAGAAAGGAAAAGGCATAGACCAGGAAGGTAGTATCAAACCCCCTGGCAATCCAAAAGCCGGATACTGCGGTGCCGATTCCACCACTTACAAAGCGCAGGGAACTATTAAGTGAAATTGCCTCAGCCCTCAAGTGAGAAGGAAAGTCAGTCAAAATGGTGGTAAGGGCACTATGATTAATGGTCCATGCCAACCCGTGCAAAAGCAGTAACAATCCCAAAATAAGAAAGGATGAGGTATAGACAAACCCCAAAGTGGTTATAGACAAGAGAAATACCCCACAAGTTGCAGTTCCTATCCTTCCTTTTTTATCTGACAGGGCACCTCCTACCAATTCTCCCACAACACCACCGAGCCCAATGCCTGTAAGCGACAAGCTGATCCACCATTGACTCAGCTCAAACTTATGTACAAAGAACACTCCCAGCCAGGAATAGATACCTCTATAAATAAAGGTCGCCAAGAAGATATAAGCAAAAAGAGCACACCTTTTATCTTTAAAGAGCACACTAAAATAGTCTGCCTTAAATCCCCGTTGTTCTCTCTCTATGGAAGGAAATAAAAAGAAGATCAGCCCAATTACTACCCATCCACCCAGGGCGGGGACAAGAAACATCCACTTCCAGCCTACCAGCCCACTTAAAAACACTCCGGTGACAGATGAGGAAAAATTTACACTAAAAAAAGTGCCTACTGCCTTTCCTCTCTTCTCATAAGGCACAAGGCGGCCAATCAAAACAAGAGAAAGAGGTATAATAGCCGCTGCGGCAATGCCTGCCACCACACGGGAGAAAATAAGAAGGTAAAAAGAATCAGCAATCCCGGAAACAAAGCTGGACAGGGAAAAAAGAAATAGACAACAAAGCGTTACCTTCTTAGTATCTACTATCCGGGAAAGAGGTCCATACAACAGGGCCGCCACCCCGTAAGGAAGCATGTAGGCAACGATGATGTTACCCATAGTAAAATCAGGGACACCTAACGCTCTACTCATGGCAGGGATAACACCTGCAATAGAAGCGACATTAAAAGATATGAGTGCTCCCTGAAGACACAGGAGGAAAAGTAATTTTTTTTTATCTACAATCTTATTTGCTTCTTCTCCTTTCCACGCCCCTTTATACTTTTCCACTCTCTATAAGTTCCTTAATCCTCTTCATATTCTCAACCGAGTGCTTATTAATGAGTTCCTCTGCCTGGGCATCATTATATTTTGCCTTGGGATCCATCTCAAAATCCTGTTCCCAGGTCATCCGGACAGCCTCTTCCCTTTCTTCATAAGTCCACTTTAGATTCATGTATTTGAAGGGAAACATGGGATCTTCTCTTTGAGCGGTGCAGACCTTATTTTCCTTATCTAAAACTCGCGAAGAACGCCATGAATTACCCTGGTTGTTGGTAAGCTGGAAGGTAATTTTATTTCCTTCTCTATTAAGAATTTTCCCCTCAGTATACTCTTCAAATAATTCAGGCCAGCGTTCAATATCATTGGTAATATCAAATATCCTATCATAAGGTGCATCAATGGTTATGCTGTTCTTTGTGTGTGCCATACAAACCTCCTTTAAATATTTTTATCTCAACTAAACAATGGCGACTGCCCTTATCCAGCTCGCCCCCACATCCCTTATTTTTACCGGAAAACAAGCCACCTTAAATCCAAACGGTTTAGGAATTTCTCCCAGATTTGCCAGACGCTCAATGTGACAGTATTCCTTCTCCCTCCCGTAGATATGCGCAGGCCAGAGTACACTCGCATCACCTGTTTTAATATAGTCATTAACCATGTTTGGAAACGGTCGGTCAAACCCCAGGGCATCGATTCCTATAATCTTAACACCCTGCTCTACTAACCATGCCGTTGCCTCCCTGCTCACTCCCGGAAATTTAAAAAAATATTCCCTCTTCTGCCAGTACCGGTCCGCCCCTGTATATATGAGCACGATGTCAAAGGGTTTTACGGAATAGTCAATCTTTTTAAGTGCCTTTTCCACATCCTCTCTGGTAATAGATTCCCCTGCACCTTTATGGGTAAAATCAAGCACTACCCCATCGCCATAACACCACTTTAGTGGAACATCCTCAATCTTTTTTGCCTCTTTTCCTTCACACCGGGTACCAAAATGGTAGGGAGCATCAAGATGTGTTCCTGTATGGACTGAAGCGGACACCCTTTCCTCCGATATGAACTCTTCATCAGGAAAGGTTTTTCTGCTTATCTTCTTTTTCCCCAGAAAGTAGAGAAGACCTCCTTTTAGTTTTTCCAGGAAACTCTTTTCTCGAGAAACCGCAAGTGCCCACCCCAGATAATCACCACCCCGACCGTGTTCCAGCCTCTTTACCTTAACGGGGAAAGGCTCTTTCGCCTTTTCATCAATGGGCAGACTTAAATCAATGATACGAAAACTATCCTCCTGCATAGAATAAGCAACCTAACCCCTCTTAGGCCAAAGCAACCCTTTCTTTTGTGATTTCGACCATTTCCTTTATGGAAAAATTCTTTTTTATACTACCTTCAGGAATTTTGATCCCCAACGCCTTTTCCAGACTTAAAATTATCTCCACCAGCTCAGTCGAATCCACACCAAAATCATCAGCCAGTTTCGCCTCAGGCTTGAACTCATCCGGTGTAATTTCTATCTTCTCTATTAAAATCTCTTTTAATGCTTCTTCAACTAACATGGTACCCTTTCCCCCCTTCATATCAACATTGCAGGTTACTATTAAACTTTTTTAACTGCCAACACTGCATTGACTCCCCCTCTCCCTCTGGAGTGGATGAGCGCGGTAGCAATCTCCTGGGATCTGGATTGTAAAGGAACATAATCCAGGTCACATTCTGGATCTTTCTCCTGGTAATTGATGGTGGGAAGTACACGGTCATGTTCCATTGAGAGAAGTGTGGTGACGAGATCAACGGAACCCGATGCCCCAAGCAGGTTACCGATCATCGATTTGGGAGCACTGATGGGAATTTTACCTGCCCTCTCACCAAAAACCTTTTTCACTGCCCTGGTTTCACTCCTGTCCGCACTTTCTGTGGCTGCACCATCGGCACAGATATAGTCCACCTCATTTACCGAAACTTTTGATTCGTCCAAGGCCGTTTTAATTGCTCTGGCTAACGGTTCTCCTCCCGGATCAACCTCAATCCGGTGGTATCCGTCACAGTTCGTTGCGTAGCCAACAACCTCGCCATAAATGGGAGCTCCTCTCTTAAGGGCTCGCTCCATCTCCTCCAACACCACGATACCGGCCCCTTCTCCTATTACAAAACCGTCTCTTCCTCCATCAAAAGGCCGATAGGCACTTGATGCCTCTTCATTCCTGGTAGAAAGTGACCCATTGGTATTACAACATAAGAGTGCGTAGGGTGTAACCGGAGCCTCTGTTCCTCCCGCCAGGATGAGATCGGCATTACCCTTTTTGATAGTTCTGGCAGCATATCCCAAGGCCATGAGTGAACTTGCCCTGTCAGATATAACCGTTTTACTATACCCTTTGATTCCATAATAGATGGATATCTGCCCCTGAGGTGCAGCGGGAAACCATGCCGTTGCCTGATAGGGACTCACACCATCCAATCCTTCAATGTAGAGATCCCGCAACTCTGTCTCAGCGTACTGCCATCCTCCCAGGGCATTTCCAATAAAAACTCCCACCCTGTTTAAATCCTCTTCAGCCAATTCCACCTTTCCGTCCTTTAAGGCCAGATCCGTTGCCACCAGCGCCATGTGGGAAAACCTATCAAGCTTCTTAAGCAACCTTTTAGAAAAGATATCTGGAATTTTAAGTTCTCTCACCTCACCCGCAATCCTTGAAGGATAGCGCGAGGCATCAAACTTACTGATAGGGGAAATAAAGGAAACTCCCTCTTTCATACCGTCCCAGAAGGCATCTTTTCCTGTACCACTGGGAGCAACTATTCCTAAACCTGTAACGACTACTCTTCTCATCATCCTACTTCCTTCTCGTTACGCAAATGCACGATCCATAACAGATTTTCTGTTTCCTTTATCCTGTATCTTGCATCATGTTATATTATTGCCATCGTTTAAGTACGGTAGATGAATGGATGCCTGAAAAACCACTGCTGGTCTTGAGTATCGTATTCACCTTTGCCTTCCGGCTTACGTTGGGTATATAGTCCAAATCACATGCGGGATCTGGCACTTCATAATTGATAGTGGGTGGTAATATGTTTCCCTCAAAGATCTGAGCACAGGCAACAAGCTCTACACTATTAGCCGCAGCGAGAGGATGACCCATCATCGATTTAATAGAACTCATGGGGATACTATAGGCCCTCTCTCCAAAAAAAGCTTTGTAAGCATTGGTCTCAAACACATCATTTTGGGGTGTTGAACTCCCGTGGGCATTGATGTAGTCTATATCACCTGGCGATAGTCCGTCCCCCTCCATTGCCAATTTAATTGAATTTAACAGGGCATTACCATCCGGAGGAAGGTCGGTCATGTGAAAAGCATTGCAGCTCGTTCCAAAGCCAGAAACCTCGCAGTAGATGTGTGCCCCCCTGGCCAAGGCATGGTGTAATTCTTCTATTATCAAAATGCCACAGGCCTCAGAGACGATGAATCCATCACGCCCTTTATCAAAGGGGCGCGATGCCCGCTCAGGATCATCATTCCTGGTCGACAGCGCATTAATCACGTCAAAAGAGGCAAAGGTAATAGGGGTAATCGGTGCCTCGGATGCCCCCGTTATTATGATGTCCGCATCACCGTCCTGAATGCACTCATAGGCAAACCCGAAGGCATCAGTTCCTGCGGTACATCCGGTCGAAATGGTATTGGAAACCCCTTTGAGACCAAAACAGGCGGAGATCTCAGTTGAGGGTGTGTTAAACATAGAGGCATCATAGAGATCCGGGCGTACCTTACTGGGATCGATCGCTTCTTTTCCCCAGTTAGTGACCCTCAAGAATTCTTCCTCCATGTATTTCGTTCCACAGATAGCATTGGCCAGGCATACCCCTATTCTGTAGCGATCGAGCTTGTCAAAATCAAGTCTCGCATCGCCTACCGCCATCTTAGCCCCACAGAGGGCAAACTGGACATAGCGATCCATGCGATTTGCCTCTTCCTCGGTCAGACCGCACGCCAGGGGATCAAAGTCTTTAACCTGGGCTGCAATCTCTGTCTTCATCTTAGAGGTATCAAAACCGGTTACCTTCGCCACCGCAGATTTTCCAGATATCATCCCCTTCCAGAAATTTTCTTTACCAATACCGAGAGGGGCAATCACCCCCACGCCAGTAACGACTACTCTTTTATTCATTTTTTCTCCTCCTCTTTGCGGGTTACTTTGAAGCGAATGTTACCACCATCGGGACAGGTGATGGTAGAAAGTGAGTTTTTATTTTCTTCAAAAGGATAGGTTCCTCCAAAATTTAAGGCAAAGAGAACAGGGAAAAGTGTATGATAGGCAGCACCGCAGAAGCCCTCAATGGTGCGCAAGCCCTTTACCTCAAAAGAATCACCCTTCTTATAGTCATAGAAACACTTTCCCTTGACTTCATCTACCGAAATGATCATCTTACGTGGATTAGGGCCTGTCTGCTTTTCCTTATCCACAAAACAAGGATTAATATCCCCTTCCTCAATCACCTCAGAAAAGAAATCCACCTTACCACCATCGGGGCAGGTAGTGTGAATAGAGCGCTGATTTTCCTCAAAGGGAAAACAGGCACCAAATGAGAGTGCATAGAAACAGGGAAAGAGGGCACTGGTTGCCCCTTCACAAAAACCGGCAGGGGCCTTGGTAAAATCTTCAAAGATAAAGGAATCCCCCACCTTTAAGCCATGGTTACACTCTTCATACACATTCTTTACCGTTACTTTAATTCGTGGAAACTTTATCTGCATCTTCCTTCTCCCTCCTTGACAACTTCGCAAAAAGTCCCTCTGCTGCCTTGCATCTGGAGCTTTTTTGCTGTATCGTCTAATTGATGACTCTTTACGAATCCATCATAATTTGGTAAAAAATCAAAAAAACGAAATGCGGAATTCTGCTTTTTAAAATCTGCGAACATCTGTGAAAATCTGAGTCCTATTTAAAAGATTTTAGGCCTAACAAAACTGCCTTAGTTCTTGAGTTACCTCTTTAGGTGAAAAGAACTTGTTACTCTCTTCTACCTGGTGAACCATCTCCACCACTTTTTCATTTAATGGCGCAGCATAACCTTTCTCTTTGGCTAATGAGACAAATTCACCATTGATATAATCAATCTCTGATGGCCTACTCCTCCTGATACTCTGAAGGATAGAACCATAGAGCGGTTCTTTACTTAAGTTAGTCATAATCTGTGAAAAGATTTTGGCTGATTCTTCCACCGGGAGAGAGGTAATCTTACGCAAACGGTCTTCCGGGTAAGTGGGAAGAGAATGCAAGTTAACCCCTGCACGATCAACCAATTGAAGGCCTTCCCTAAGTGTGGTGACACCTATGCTACACATATCTAAGTCAGCAAAACTCTCCTGCATGCTTTTACCAACCAAGGCAGGAAGGAAGTTATTGAGATTGACGAAAAGCTTGAGCCACTTCATGCCCATGACATCTTCACTTGTCACAACAGAAAAGTCCTTCCCCATTATCCGGGATATCTCTTTAACCCGCTCGTCGCTTCCCCCCAGATAGTTTCCTAAAATAAGGTCCCCCTCAAAGTTATGGACCACCTCTCCCGGTTTTAGATAGGTCGCACCAAACATCACGATACTGCTGATAATACGCTCCGGTGCAATTCTTTGAGAAAGGATTTTATCTGCCCGCACACCATTTTGAATAGTTACCACCGGTGAAGATAAGAGATTAAGCTTATGCTGTTCCAGCGCACTTGCTACATCCTGTGTCTTTACTGCAAGGACAATAAAATCAACTTCTCCTTCAAGCTGCTCAAATGCCTTAACCGATACCGTCTTTCTTCCTCTCACTCCCTCAATAGTTAGTCCTTTCTCACAAATAGATGAGACCTGGTCTTTCTTACCGACCAATAGCACTTCTTCTCCGGTTTGGTGTAGATACCCGGCCATAACACAACCGATGGCCCCTCCACCAATAATTGCAATCTTTGTCTTTTCTGACATTGCTTAAATTATCCCTCACACATTCATCAGGCAGGAGATGCCTCTGCCCTGGGTGCACTCTGTTCTTCTTGATTAATTCCCAACCGCTCTAATGTTTCTGGTAAAGGTATTCCTGTACCACTATCCCATCCATGGAGCTTGTAGTATTCATCGAGCATGGTATTGAAGCATTCCCTGTCTAATTTCATATCCTTCAGGTGCTCAGCCACCCCCTCAGTCCTTTGAAGTGGTTTAAAATAGCGCTCAGGGGGAAAGTCATCTTCCCGTCTTACCCCCTCACGGGAAATGAACATCCTCTCTATGGTGGTAATACGTTCTCCCACCTCAAAGACCTCCTTAAGAGTAAGGTCAAAGCCCATACCCCATTTAACCAGTTCAGACAAACCTTCAAAATCGAACACACCTGGTAAGCAGTGGAAGGCCAGAAGCTTACACATGCCCAAAGCATCAAAGAGGGCTACATAAGACTCCCACCACCAGATTACTCTCCCCTTTCCCTCATAGGAGAGATAGTCAGAAGAAACGTAACCACCATATATTTCCTGCAATTGCTCCTCGGGCAGGTTAAATGCTTCCCAGGTTGGACGACTTCTCAAGTGATCTGCCCCCCTGGTTGCTACTGCATCACCTAAGGCATAGGCCTTCATATAGCGAAGATCAGCGGGGTCAGACTGGGGAAGGCACTTGGTCCAGGAAATTTTATCTGCAAATCCC
>JAZFSJ010000175.1:0-3012 GCA_036446115.1 Thermodesulfobacteriota bacterium
CCTCGAACCAGTTCCTCTTTTCGGATAACTTCAGCCAACCAACCTCGCTCGTCTTTTTTTACACCAAGTGTTTTAACCTCAACTCCATGCATTTCTCACTCCTCTTGAAACAATCTAGACAGGATAACAAGATTGACGACTTCGCAAAAAGTCCATCTGCTGCGTTGCGCTTCATCCCTGCCCTGTTAAATTGAGTTCGATCCAGTTCCACCTCTGAATATGAGGCAGGGCTACTCAACTGGAAGGGTGAAATGCCACACATAACTATTTAACAGGGTGAATCATTCCGACGTACCCCTAAGTACGCCTCATTCCTAAAGATTCGCGCGCCTTGCATCTGGAGCTTTTTACTGTGTCGTCCAGTTAAAGACTTTTTACGAGAACATCAAGATTGACAAGATAATTTCTAAACCCTACTCACCCTGTTACCCTATCAAACATTTTTACCGGCAAGTGCCGAGAAAGCCCCGCCTTGCCTGCCTGGTTAAATGCGAAGCTTATTTAACTAGGGTGCGCGGGGAGCATCACTATTGAAATCCGCAAGATTTTTGAGCGATTACTTTTTCTTGAACCACTCATAGGTAAGTTTTAACCCTTCCTTAAACTCTACCTGGGGAGCCCAGTTCAATCGATCTCTGCACTTGGCGTTGTCTCCCCACCAGATCATTTCACCCTCTTGAGAACCATCCTGATAGTCCACCTCGATTTTTTTACCTGAAATTTCAGATAATATCTCAATAATGTGATTAACGGTTATCATTTCCCCAGAACAGAGGTTAATTATCTCTACTCCTTCTGGTGTGTAGTGAATAGCCCGCAAAAGCGCTTCAACTACATCACTAATATAGAGAAAATCCCTTCCCTGCTCGCCCGAGCCATGAACGGTAAAAGGTTTTTCCTGAGATAAAAGATCACAAAAAGTGGCAATTGCTGAATTATAGTAAGGCCTACACCTTGGCCCAAAGAAATTCGACACTCTGAAAACAACACTTCTAAAGGGATAGCAGGAAATGATCTCTTCGGCAGCCTTGTTAGAAATCCCATAAATATTTTGAGGACGCGTGGGATGGAGTTCACTTATCAATGCTGGTTTTTCAGGTGCCTGATACACCTGAAAAGAGGACATAAAAATCAATCGAACGTCCCGTTTGGCATACTGAGCTAAAGCCTCCAGAAGATTTAAGGTGCCGAGCGTATTTATCTTGATCAAGTTCTCCTTGGTATCCCTGTTGACACCGGCCAAATGAAAAATCACCTCTTTATCTTCCACAAAGGGTTTAAGGCTTTCTTTCTTTAAGAGATTGTACTTCCCTTTATCAAAAGGTTCAACCTCTACCTCAGGTACGGAAGTTAAACCATCTAACAAGTGGCTGCCAACAAAACCATAATCTCCTGTAATACCAACCTTCATCGTGATTTCATCCACTCTTCGGTTTTAAAAATACCTTCTTTAAGACTTACGCGAGGTTTCCAGCCTAAAAGCGACTGAGCCTTAGAATAATCACAGCACAGTTTGGCTATCTCAGACTGAGGGTGGTGGTGAGGAAGATATTTCAACCTTTTCTTATCCTCACACACAAGCAGTGCAAGTTCATTAATCGAGAGATCCTTACCTGTTCCCGCATTGATCACCTCACCAACGGCCTTTTCAGCAAAAGAGGCCCTCAATAGAAAATCAACACAGTCCTCCACATAGAGGAGGTCTCGCGTTTGAGTGCCATCTCCAAATATCTCCAGCTCTTCTCCCTCCAAGTTTCTCTTAATAAAAATAGAAACCACTCCCCCCTCCATGTCACTTTTTTGGAAAGGGCCGTAGGTATTAAAAGGTCTGCAAATAACCACCGGCACACCATACCCATGATAGTAGGACTCTGCCATATGCTCTGCCGCCAGTTTAGAGCCGGCATAAGGCGAAACAGGTTTTAACCGGTGATGCTCATCGATAGCGGCAGAAGAATTAGCCAGATCATAAACCATGCAGGTACCTACCAGTACAACTTTGGTATTATATTTACGGGCTTCCTCCAATATAGTATATGTACCTGTCACATTCGTAGTAAATGCCTCTTCAGGATCGTCGAGGCTTTCTTGCACATTAATTTGGGCTGCAAGTTGAATACAAAGATCAAAGCGGTTATAGAAAAGCTTCTCCACCAGCTTTTTATCTCTCACATCCCCCTTGACAAACTCTTTGAAAGCACTCCCATGCTCTAGTCCTTTAAGATTTTCTTCGCTTCCATTAGACAGGTTGTCCAGCACCCACACTTCACTATCTTCAGGTGGTTTAAAGTCACCCTCGGACTTAAAACTGTCTATCTCAAGTAGCCCCTTAACTACCCACCTTCCAATAAACCCGGCTCCACCGGTAACCAAAACTTTCATTGTATATACCTCCGGTACCACTCAGCAGTCCTCTTTAATCCCTCTTCCAAAGAATATTGAGGTTCCCACCCTGTCTTTTTTTTAATCTCAGAATAGTCAGCCTCAAGGGACATAAGATCGGCCAAACGTCCCTGCTGGTAATCAATCTTGGAAGATGAGCCCGTAATATCCAAAATCATCTTAGCCACATCCTTAATAGAAGTTTGTCTGCCTGTTCCAATATTAAAGATCCCACCAGAAATTTCCTTTCCCTTCTCAAGAACCATTGCATAGGCATGGACTGCATCCTTTACATACTGAAAATCCCTGGTCTGCTCACCACGATTGTGGATAGTCAGAGGTTCTCCCTTAAGGGCTTTGACCAGAAAGTTTGAGATTACACCGGCATTTCCACTGATATCCTGATTCTCACCGAAGGTATTGAAATTTCTCATAATTACTACCGGATAGCCATACCACTGATACATGGCGTAACAGTGTTTTTCTGCCGCCAGTTTAGTCACCGCATAGACACTCCGGGGAAGCATGGGATGATTAATATCCATAGGGATATAAATAGGATTGCCATAGACCTCTGGTGAAGAAGCGTAGACAAGAAGCGGCCATGTCTTTGTCCTCACCAGCGTTTGC
>JAZFSJ010000176.1:0-12551 GCA_036446115.1 Thermodesulfobacteriota bacterium
TGTTGGAGGGAAAGGTGGTAAGGGTTTTAAGCGATACTACCTTCCTGGTCAATTTTAGGGGATTAGAGGTAGTGGCTGAGAGCATGATTCCCTTGAAACCCGGCCAGCAGATACAGGCGAGGATAGCTCAAACCCATCCTCAAGTGGTAATGGACCTGGTGAAGGAAGTGATTCCTGGGCAGAAGATATCCGATGCATTAAGGGTACCTGCGGAGTTACCAGGTAACAAACAAGTTGCCCTTCTACTGTCTCCTTCCCAGAGAGAAGCGTTTATTACCAATCTTACTTCGGGACAATTGCTGGAGGGTAAGGTGGTAAAAACTCTAGGCGATACTACCTTCCTGGTCAAAATTAAGGGATTAGAGGTGGTGGCTGAGAGCACAATTTCCATGAAACCCGGGCAGCAGGTACAGGTCAAAGTGGTTCAAATCCATCCTCAGGTGGTAATGGACCTGGTGACGGAAATGATTCCAGAGCAAAAGGCGCTTTCTTTGATACGATCATATCTGCCCTTGCAGGTTCACTGGGGGGAACTGATAGAAAGCCTTGGTAAGGTTTTGACTGGTAAGGAGCTTTACCTGCTGGAGATGGTGGTTGATAAAAAGATGCTGGAAGAAGTACTTTCCTGCCTTTCCTCTATAACATTTAATGAAGATACTGTGGGCGATAGCAACAAGGTTAGGCAGTTCATAGAGAACTCAGGTCTTACCTACGAATCAAAGCTCAAACAATCTCTGCTGCTTAAGGGAAGATTGCCTGAGCATCTTGAGGAAACAGTTGAAAAGGATTTTAAAGGTTTGTTGTTGAGGATTTCTCAAAAATTAGAGGCTGCAGCGGAAAGACTGGGTAAGGGAGGAGATGTTATTTTGAAGGGAAAGATGGGAGACCTGCTAAAAGCAGTTAATTCATCCATTAAAAGGATTGAATTTCATCAGTTAGTCAATTACCTGACTACAAAGAATGATGAGCAACTGGTGTTTCAGGTGCCCTTCGCCTTGCCTGAGGGAATTAAGACTGCAGAACTCTATATTCGATATGGTGGCCAGAAGGGCAAAAAGAAGAAAGGCAGGGAGGATGATTTTCATATTGTATTCCTTCTTAATCTGAAGGGCCTAGGGGATTTGAGAATTGATGCCCGCTTGTTCAAAAAAAAGATTAGTTGCAAAATTCAGGTAAAAAATGGCAAGACCGCCGATTTTGTAAAAAGTCACTTAGCTGAACTATCTAGACGACTTGAATCCTTAGATTATAAGGTGGAGAAGATTGAATGCATTGCGAGCAGTAAAGGAAATGTTGTTAATAATAATGTTTCCTTAAAGGGTTTTTCTCTACTTGAAATGAAATTGTTGGATGTTGTGGTTTGATAATATAAAAATTTTTCTTTTTGGGACGCTGATGAACATAGATTAACCAGTTAACTGTTAGATTAAAAAACGAATTGGGGATTTATCCTGCATCAGCGTTTATCTGCGAAAACCTGTGGCCTAATATTGAGAAATGCACGTGAAAGAAAAAGGGAAGAAGACACTTAAAAAAGCGGTATCTTTAAAATATGAGCCCCCTCAACATGAAGCACCCATCGTGACGGCAAAGGGACAAGGGGTCATTGCGGAAAAGATAATTGAAATAGCCCGGGAGCACAATATTCCTATCAAGGATGACCCGGATCTGGTGGAGCTTCTCTCCCAACTTGAACTGGATGAACACATCCCTCCCGCTATCTATCAAGTGGTGGCCGAGATATTTTCCTTTGTCTACCATCTCAATAAGAAGTATCAAGAGTACAAGCACACCGTGTAATCCTTCCCCCTTATTCCTCGTTTTGTGTCCTATCGCCTTCAGCAGGCTTTAACCCAGAATTTGCAGTAGCCATCTACTGCAGCTTGACCGGCCCCACTTTTTTCTTTTGTAAATTTGGAGTTTAGAGCAATTTTTGCCTGAACGGGATATTTCGTTCAGGCATTAGGTAGGAAGAAAATTCCTACCAGGATAGGTATCCGTGACCGGTTGGTAAAAGTAAGCTGCGGGACAGAAATAAATAATATTGTTTTTTCAATAGGTTGCGCACGTTTTTATTCTCTAGAAGGTTATGGCATATCTTTTGCTGTTACTAATTACATATAAAAAATTAACGGGGACAAAAACCTATGAGTTACGGTCTTTATGCTGCCGTGTCTGGCAGTATGGTACAAGAGAAGAGGATGGAAATCCTTTCCAATAATCTGGCTAATGTAAACACAGCAGGTTTTAAGGAAGATAGGCCGATATTCAGGGAGATTTATAACGAGGTGGATACTACCATTATGCTGACAGATACGGCTTCTCAAGGAAGCTCCATGCTGGCACAGAAAATGGATATGGGATATCTCATGTTTTCCGGTGTCAAAACTGATTTTTCCGCTGGGGATATGAAATATACCGGTAACCCTCTGGATGTTGCGATAAACGGTCCAGGATTTTTTGTGGTAAATACCCCCAGGGGGGAACTCTATACCCGAACGGGGAATTTCTCAATCAATGACAAAGGTGAGCTTGTAACCCATGAGGGTTATACTTTAAAGGGTAAGGGAGAAAGCATCAAAATTGAGGGGACGGAGATTACTATTGATAGAAAAGGTGTTGTTACCGTGGACAAAGTGGTGGTTGATACCTTAAAGCTGGTTGATTTTGAAGATTACACAGCTTTAAGGAAGGTGGGGGATAATCTCTTTGAGGATAGTGGAGGTGGAAATGTGCGCAAGGCAGAAGAATGTGAGATAAAACATCGGACATTGGAGCTCTCTAACATAAACATAGTAAAAGAGATGGTCAAGATGATTGATGTGTTGAGATTATATGAATCCTATCAAAAGGTTATACAATCATTGGATGAAACAACTTCCAGGGCAACCAGAGAAGTAGGGGCAGTGGGTTAACTTCTAAAGGGAAAGGAGAATAAAATGCCAATAAGATCTTTATTTACGGCAGCGGCAGGCATGCAGGGACAGGCACTCAATGTTGATGTTATTTCCAACAATCTGGCAAATGTGAATACCGTCGGTTTTAAAAAGAGCAGGGCTGATTTTCAGGATCTTCTCTATCAAAGCCTAAGGATAGCAGGTGCGGCGTCCTCATCGGGCACCGAAATCCCTACCGCCAATCAGATAGGTCTGGGAACCAAAGTAGCATCCATTGCAAAGATTTTTACCCAGGGAGATTACAAACAGACAGGTAACGAGCTGGATTTGGCTATTGACGGCAGGGGATTTTTCCAGATTACTACTCCGGATGGAGAGATAGCTTACTCTCGCGCAGGGGCCTTCAAGCTGGATGGTGATGGAAATATGGTAACCTCAGATGGTTATCTGCTTGAGCCTCAGATTTCTGTACCCACTGATGCTGTCCAGTTAACGGTAGGTCCTGATGGAACGGTAACGGTGTTAAATGCGGGGGAGACGACACCATCGGAGATAGGGAGCATCCAAACGGCACGTTTTGCCAACCCCGCCGGCTTAACCGGTATAGGGAAAAATTTGCTTCTGGAGTCAGAGACATCCGGATCTCCCACCACTGGCACGCCGGGTGAGGATGGACTGGGCACTATCACTCAGGGCTATGTAGAGATGTCTAATGTAAACGTAGTGGAAGAGATGGTGTATCTGATTATGGCTCAAAGGGCATATGAAATCAACGGTAAGGCTATTACAACATCGGATGAGATGCTGCAGATGGCAAATAACGTTAAACGTTAAGGTAAGGTGTTACCGCTATGAAGATGGTACTTGAGACAAGATGGGTTTTGATTGCAGCAATGGTTTTAGGTCTATCCCTTGGGAAGGATTCCTCTGTTTTAGCAATGACTACGGTGAGGGTATGGGAGCAGGCAAAAGTGGGATCAAAAATGATTAGGTTAGGTGACATATCAACAATTGAGGGAGAAGATCAACTGCTGGTGAAAAAATTAAAATCGATCGTGCTGACTAGAGCCCCATCGCCCGGTGAAATGAGAGAGATTAGCGCCCATTATATCGAGGCAAAGGTAAGGCACAATGGTATCAATACCTCGGAAGTGAGATTAGATATCCCCAAAAAGATTCAGGTGGTAATCAAGACGGTTGAGGTCTCCTCCCAGAAGATAGAGAAAATTGTAGGGCAGTTCATCTTTGAAAAAATGCCATGGGACCCCAAGCAGGTATCTATCAAGTTTTCAGGTACGAAAGATATTTCCCTGACCGCAGGGAAGGTTACCTATGAAGTCGTTCCTCGCAAAAAGGAAGACTATCTGGGGAATAGCAACCTTCTAGTGGTCTTTATGGTAGGTGGAAGAGAAGAAAAGAGAATCTGGGTTACTGCTCACATAGATGTAAATCAGGAAGTGGTAGTGAGCAACTATCCATTGAAGAGACATTACATTATTACAAAAGAAGATATCTGTCTTAAAAAGATGAATCTGAAAGGGCTTCCTAAGGATGTGATTACTAACCCCTTTGAGGTGATAGGGAAGAGGACGAGGAGAACGGTTGACCCTGACGTTCCTCTTAGGCTCAATTGCCTGGAAGTACCACCGTTGGTTAGGCGAGGTGACATGGTGACCATCATTGTTGAAACGGAGGTGTTAAAGATTACTACCCAGGGTGTGGTGACTGAAGATGGTGGTAAGGGGGAGATGGTGAGAGTGATCAATACCGGTTCCAGAAGAGAAGTTTTTGCCAGGGTGATAAATTCAAGAACAGTAGAAATAGAGCTTTAAAGTGCAGAACAGAAGAGGGGAGGGAGTCATAAGATGAAGAAGAGATTTTATCCAGGGCTGGTTATGACCATTGTGTTACTGCCAGGGATTGTCTTCGCTGGGGGGATAGGTTCCATAGAGAGGTCAAACTCTGCCTCGGGTCATCTTGAGGATCGGGTGAAAGAATATAAACAGGAACTCTCCTCTTATCGTTATGAGGGTTCTCTCTGGAAGGAGCGGAGCGCAGCATTTTACATGGATAATAAGGCGAGAAGGATAAATGACATTGTGACGGTAAAGGTTGATGAGATATCCAATGCCTCCCAGTCGGTTTCAACTAAGACCTCACGGGACTCCAGCATACTGGCAAATATCACCAAGTTCCTGGGTTCTCCTCTTGATTTTGGCTTGGAGAATTTATGGGGGAAAGACGACGCAGGGGAAGATCTCCCCTTTAAACCGGAGATTGCAAGTTCGGCAAAAAGTTCACATAGTGGATCGGGTAAGATTTCGGGTAGTGGAAAGTTGCTCGCCAGTATTGCCGCCAAGGTAATAGAGGTAATGCCTAACGGAAATCTTATAGTTGAAGGAAGGAAAGAAGTCACCATCGATAAAGAGAAAAGGTTCATTATATTAAGCGGCATCGTTCGTCCGGAGGATATTGGGTTTGATAATACCGTTTTTTCCAGCAAGATAGCGGATGCAAGGATTGAATATACGGGAAGTGGGGTTATTAGCGATAAGCAAAGGCCCGGTATCTTCCATCGCGTTTTCGATTGGTTGTATCCACTTTAATAGAGACGACCTTGTAAAAAGGGGGAAAGGCAAACATGTACTGTGTAGATGGGAAAAGAAGAGGCGTTATCACCTTCCTCGTTTTAGCTCTGGTGGTGTTGACAGGAACAGGAGTGGATGTGGAGGCAGCTCGGGTAAAAGATATCGCCGGTGTTGAAGGTGCACGCCCTAACCAGTTAATTGGTTATGGATTGATAGTAGGGTTGAATGGTTCTGGGGATGATGACAAGACTGAATTTACCTACCAGAGTTTAAGCAGCATGTTGCAGCGGATGGGAATTGTGGTGGATAAAGAAGAAGTGGACCTTGATAATGTGGCGGGAGTGATGGTGACGGCTACCTTGCCAGCCTTTACCAAGGCGGGTACCCGCATTGATGTGGTAGTTTCTTCTATGGGTAATGCCGAGGACCTGCAGGGTGGCACCCTTCTTTTAACACCGCTCAGTGCACCGGATGGAAATGTGTATGCGGTGGCGCAAGGTCCAATTTCCATCGGTGGATTTTCTGCAGGAGGTGAGTCGGGTACTGGGGTGCAAAAGAACCACCCCACCGTGGGGTATATCTCAGGGGGGGCTATTGTAGAGAGAGAATTCTCACTCGCACTGTTAGAGAATCAGACACTGTCCTTAAATCTTAATAACCCGGATTTTACTACCTGTTTGCGTCTCACCCAGGTGATTAACAAGTGGTTGGGAGAAGAAATTGCACACCCCCTTGATGCCGGTACCGTCGTGGTACAGGTTCCCCTCCCATCTCAGGAGAGTTTGGTGAAGTTTATCTCGCTGGTGGAAAATTTAGAGATTGCACCCGATACTATTGCCAGAGTGGTGCTCAACGAGCGCACGGGCACGGTGATTATGGGTGAGAACGTGAGGATTTCTACCGTTGCGGTATCCCATGGTAACCTGACTATTATGATCAAAGAAACAGATCAGGTGTCCCAACCACTTCCTTTCTCGGAAGGTAGGACCGTGGTAACCGATGAGAGTGAGGTAGCCGTAGAGGAAGAGAATATGAAACTGATTATGGTACCCGAGGGGGTTAACCTCAGTGAGGTAATAAACGGGTTAAATGCTATAGGCGTTTCTCCCCGTGATTTGATTTCTATACTGCAGGCTGTCAGGGCCTCTGGAGCCCTGCAGGCAGAGCTGGTGATTATCTAAGATGAGCAAAATAGTTTCCCTATCATCCCTTAACCCGTCCCATCTTGTTTTAAGGAAGAAGTTGCAGGGAAAAGACCTTACAAGAGTAGATCAAAGGGATTGCGCTAAAGGGGATGAAAAAAAGTTAAGAGAAGCTTGCGGTGAATTTGAGTCTCTTTTTATTTATATGGTGATGAAACAGATGCGAAAAACCATACCTCAGACGAAATTGATTGATGGGGGTAAAGGTGAGGAGATTTTTACCAGCATGATGGATGAAGAACTCTCCAGACAAATGTCTTTAAGACAGGGCCTGGGGCTGAAAGATGTGTTAATAGAGCAGCTAAGTGGAAAGAGGAAAGGGGTGTTGCCTCGCAGTAGTGTTAATGAGACCTATAGCAAAAATCATAGTCTTGAAGAATACAACCAACCATTCACCCTTCCGGTCTTTGGGTCTGTTTCTTCTCCTTATGGATGGAGGAAAGAACCATTTAGCGGAGAGCGCGATTTCCACCATGGTATTGATATCACCGGTCCTTCTGGTTCGGAAGTTTATGCTGCGGGAAAAGGGCGGGTTGTTTTTAGTGGATGGAGAGAAGGTTATGGGAGAGTGGTTGAAGTGGAGCATCAAGACGGTTTAAGTACCTTCTATGCGCATAATGCTAAAAATCTGGTTAAGGAGGGCGATTGGGTTACCAGGTATCAGGCCATTGCCCTGCTGGGTAACTCTGGAAGGTCAACAGGTCCCCATCTCCACTTTGAGGTGAGGAGAAATGGAGAGGCGTTCAATCCAACAAAGGTAACCCATTTTAGTAAAGGGAGATGGTATGCTAACAGGTTTTAGGTGTCTTGCCTGATTTTTTTAAACGATAGAGAAGGGAGGTGGATGTGAGAATTAAGAGGGTCAATACTGTAGGGGGTATTTTATTGAGAGATTTTAAACAGAACAATAATAAAGTGGGTATCAGTGATTTATCTTTACTCAGGATGTTTAGTGTTTATCGGGACAGTGTGCCAAAATCATCGACAGAAGGTAGTTCCTTGGTAAAAATCGGTCAGCCATCGGTCCAGGGTTCCGTTAAGTAAAGCATTTCGATTTTCATTATGGGAAATATCAGTAAGACTTAAGGCTAATAAAAATAGATAAAAATTTCGTACATATTGCAAAGGAACGAATAAATATAATAGTCTCAGAATTGCCTACAATCATTTATTTTCATAAAAGACTAAAGTTTGTCTGGGTTCTTGCCGATGTAGAGAGAAAGATATTAACGAGGAGGTTTAAGCATGAAGGTTGGTGATGACCAAGCTATTGTGAATTTGGAAAATTATATTAAAAATTCACAAGATAGCGAGATCTCAAGACCATCTCCGAAGCAAGAACAGGAAAAGCCTACGCAAAGGGAGAGTGTTAAGCTGTCCACCATGGCGAGAGAACTCCAGACGGCCAGAGAAGTCTTGAAGGCGACACCTGAGGTTAGAGAAGAAAAGGTGGGACAATTCAAGCAGGAGATAGAAGCAGGAACGTATGACATGAGTGGGGATAAGGTAGCAGGAAAGATGCTAAAAGAATCCCTTATCGACTCTTTTATATAGCAATTAGGCTATCTCCTGTTAAGTGGCAGCAATATCTGAGCGGTTGGTTTGTCCCCATTCTTCTGGAAGGAAGGTGAACAGTGTGGACAGATTGTTAGCGGAGCTCATTACCATACTTAACAAGGAGATAGAGTTACATAAAGGACTCCTCTCGCTTCTTCATAAAGACAGGGAACTTTTAGTTGATCTATGTGTAGCGGAGATCTTCGAGAATAACAAAAAGAAAGAGACCTGCACGCTTAAAATTAAAATGCTGGAAGAGTCAAGGTCGTTGCTGATTGATGAGCTCTCCCCGCATTATGCCATCCCTCCCCGGGAGCTGACCTTATCTAAGATAGTATCCTTGGTTGAAGAACCGTATTGTACTGACCTCGATGCCGCTCGATCCACCCTTACTTCCCTTATAAAAAGCATAAAAGAGGTTAATCAGGGTAATTCCCTCATTATCAAGGATTCCCTCTACTACTTCAAACGTTCTCTGGATTTCCTGCATTGTGCATCTTCTCCAAGTTCAACCTATGTGGATAATGGAAAGATAAAAGACCCCAAGCGATTTGGGAGTCTTCTTTCAAGGGAGATATAGTATGCTTGGTTTATATAGTGTTTTGGACATGGCCAAGATATCACTACTGGCCCAGCAAGCAAATATGGCGGTGGTAAGTCACAACATTTCGAATGTGAGCACTCCTGGTTATAGCCGTCAGAGATTAGAGATAGAGACAAGCCCTTCCCTCTCCACCGACATAGGGCAGATGGGACCCGGGGTGAGAGCTCTGGGGGTACGAAGGGAGTATGATGCCTTTATTAATGCCCAGATCAACATTGAGAAACAGATACTGGGTAACTGGCAATCTCAGGATTATAGTTTTATGAGGGTAGAAGGGCTCTTCAATGAAACTTCGGAGTCCGGGTTGAGCGGGGCAATGGATGAGTATTGGAATGCCTGGCAGGCAGTAGCCGACAATCCCTCCGGCTCTGCGGAACGTGTAAATCTAATCAGTCTAGCCGAGACCATGGCGAGAGATTTTAATAATAGGTTTAATGAACTTTTTACGATCCAATCTGATATTGACGCCAATATTAAGGGGATAGTGGATAATATTAATATATTAGTTGACCAGATTGCCGAAGTCAATGAGAAGATTTCATGGATTGAAACAGCTGGAGATGCGGCTAATGACCTTAGGGATGAGAGGGTTAGGCTCCTGGATGAGTTGGGTGGTATGATCGGGTTTTCCAGCTTTGAGGACAGCTCCGGACAGGTAACTGTCTTAATGGAAAGTGGAACTCCATTAGTTCAGGGCAACAGAAGCTGGCATTTAGATGTAAGGCCTGATGCTACCAATAACGGTTTCTATGATATCGGTTGGAATGTCAGTTCGGGCACGTTCACCGACGTCACTGACAGTATTACCCGGGGTGAGTTGAGAGGGTTGTTAGAGATGAGGGATACTAATATCTCCGGCTACATTGAGAGTATGGATAATCTTGCTGCGGGAATCATCAATGAGGTAAATAAGCTCCACTATTACGGATACGGGCTTGATGGTTCAACAGAAAATAATTTCTTCAATCCCTTAAGTGCGAGAACAGGTACGTCGGATGATAATACCGGAGATGCATCAATCGATGCAGGCACAGTTTATGATAATACCGTTTTAACTCTCGATGATTACGAAATAAGATTCACTGGGGCTACTACTTTCGAAATTTATAACGTAACGGATAGTACTCAAGTTACGACTGCGCGCATAAATAGTGTGGTGGACGTTGATGGCTCCTTCGCTTACACCAGTGGCAGTACTATTGAGCTTGAAGGAATCAGGGTGGCGATTGCCGATGGGGCTACCGGACCGGCTAATGGAGATATATTTACTTTTAGTACCACTGGTGGTGCGGCCGGTAACATGACAGTCAACTCAGTGCTTCTAAACGATGTCAATAAAATAGCTGCCTCGGAGGACAGCGCGGGAGACGATAATCTCAACGCCATAGCTATAGCGGTGCTGAGAGATGGAAACTACATGGAGAATAACACTAACAGTTTTAGTAATTATTATAATGGTATTATCGGTAAAATCGGAGTGGATTCCTCGAGTGCTTCTCGAAGCCTCCTATATAAACAAGACATAGTTGATCAATTGAATGTGAGGAGAGAATCGGTTTCAGGTGTTAATCTGGATGAAGAGCTGGCAAATTTAATGATATATCAGCAGGCTTACACTGCATCAGCAAGGATGATAAGTCTCGTGCAGGAGATGTTAGATGAATTAATGAATATAGTGTAGCATCTCAGAATCTCCTTTTTAGGCACAGATTCACCCCGTGGTTAAATTGACTCCGAACATCCCTTGACTAGTGATAAAAAAACTCTACGTTTATGTTTTCAACCAAGAAACGTTGATCTTATTTTTTATATTTTTAACTCTCTTCGATTTCTTCGTGATCTTCGTGGCTATTAAATTTATGGAGGGAAAATGCGTATTTCTACTATGATGATATTTGACAGCATGCTTAGTAACCTTACAAAGGCCATTGAGCGCACCCAGAATATTCAGGAGGTAATTTCAACCGGTAAAAAGATCAATCTCCTCTCCGATGATCCTGCCGGGATTGTCCAGGTGGTCAACTATCAGTCTGACCTGACCAAGTTGAGTCAATATAAAGAGAATATTACACATGGGAATTCCTGGCTGGATATGAGCGACTCTATACTGCAGGATATTCAGAATCTAGTAGGTGAAGCAAAAAACATTGCTATTGCCCAGTCAACCAGCACCATGAACAGTGAGACCCGGGCTCAAGCTGCCGTTGTGGCTCAAAATCTCTATGAGCAGTTAATTGGCTATGGCAATACCAGGCTAGCAGGCAGGTACATCTTTGGCGGGTCGATTACTGACAGAGCTCCCTTTAACGCGAATGGGACCTATAACGGTAATGGAGAAGACATCTTGGTAGAGATTATAGAAGGGATTCGGGCCAAGATTAATCTTGCCGGCTCAGAATTTTTAGTAACAGACCTTAATCCTGACCTTTCCACTGCGGCAGCCACCTCTGGTAGTACATCCAGCACCGGTCTTACAGCCAGGAATATAAATGCTGTCTTAACCAATCCAGGCGGGTCGAGCGAGTACAAAGCAACCTTTGTTTTGACCAATGGACTTACCCAGGAGGTGACCTATACCACTGATAGTACTCCTACCCGGGAAGAGCTGGGTGCGGGGATCGCGGATGCCGTTAATAATCATTATACTTTAAACCAGTACATCCGGGCCAGCTATGATACCACTACAGGAAACATCACCTTTGAAGCCAAGGAAGCCGGTACGGAAGGAAATCAGTACACCATAGATGCGGCCAACACCACAGCATTTGAGGGCACAGTGAATACCTCTTTTGCCGGTGGGAGTTCGGAGGTAACCTCTGGTTTTGTATTTGTTGGTGGCACCAATTCAAGTATAGTTTTTCGGGAAAATGCTGGTTTGGATATTAACGCTGATATCATCACCGACAGTGGAGCGGTTTCTGGTGAAGTTTACACGGGTGATCAGGTGGCTTCTTTTATTGAACAGTCTATGGAGTCTAAAAGCCAGACTGACCCAAATGGTAATTCGTACACCTATACCGTATCCTATAATGAAACAACAAACCTGTTTACCATCGAAAATGATGCCACCAATGGAGGTGGCTTGGGGACACTCACTATGAGGTGGAGTGCTTTAAATGATATCGGTACTGCCTTGGGGTTCGGTGCTGCAGATGTTGGTCCCATAGCGGCGGGAGGTTCTGATGTGAGTAACAATCAGGTGGAATTTAATATTCTAAATGGGGTGAATGACTTGTTTAGCATTTCGGTTGATGGAGCAGCAAGTGTCGGTATTGATATGAACGCAGGTCCAGAAACAGCTTATACCGCTGCCGGCTTAGTAGTCGCGATGAATGCCGCCTTACCTGCTGGAGCGACAGCGGATTTTGGGACAACCATAACCGGGCAGTTTACTATTACCTCCACTTCAACAGGTACCGGCTCAACAGTGAGCTTAACCAGTGGCGCCGATGACTTCTTAAGGACGGTAGGGTTAGACCGTGATTTTGAGGTCTCCGGTACCAGTCCCACGCCCCTTGCTGACCTCAATGGGGGTAACGGGGTAACTGCAGGAAATGTCATCATTACCGATAGGGAAGGTAATGGGCCAGTTAATGTGCCTGTGGCTGCCAATCAGACCATTGACGATGTTATCACCAATATCAATGGGGCGGGTGTTGATGTTACCGCTGCATTGAACGTTGACGGTAACGGAATTACTCTC
>JAZFSJ010000177.1:0-4664 GCA_036446115.1 Thermodesulfobacteriota bacterium
CCTGCTTTGCAGGTGTTAGTTTACTGCACTATTTTGCTCCTCAACATATTTATGAATATGCCTTCGTCGAACCGGCAGAATGCCTTGAAGCAACGCTTATAGGCATTAAGTGTGATATCAAATTTAAATACCGGCTAGCTGAAAGCTACAAATCGCTCCAACTGCTCGTTTCGCTGCGGTTTTCTACGCCTCGCCACGACGTCTACTGCAAAATCTGGGTTAAAAGGGAAGAGTGCGATAGCGGTAGCAAGGCAGTGGGGGGAAGGAAGAGAGATCTTACTGGTGAGAAACTTTGGGCACGCGGATATGCAGTATCGACGGTAGGGTTTGAAGAGGAGCAGGTTCTAGTCAAGGTCTATCTCTTCCATCTTTTCCATTTCATCCATGAATTGCTCTCTAAATTTTTCTACCTTCTCTTTTAGACCCCCCTCGTCTAAGTCGCCCCCACTCTCCTTCATCTCTTCCATAATCTGCTTATTAAATTCTAATACCTTTTTCATATTCTCTTCAGACAAAAAGGGAGACTTAGCCAAGGCCTCAGGTATTTTCCCCTTTTTCTTTGCTGCTTTTGACTTGCTTTTTTTTGGTTTTGGTTTGGGTCTTTTTTTAGGAGGAGGAGGGAGATCTTCGGTTGTGGATTCTTTGCCTTCGTGCAAATAGAGTGTTACCTTTTCTCCGTAATAGTCAAGGACCACTTTTTTTTCATCAATTGCCGAGACAACGTATCCTCCTACATAATCACCTAAAGAGTAAATCTCGTTTTTTTTATCTTTACCTTTTTTCTTTGACTTTTTTTCATGGATTAAGGCACATTTTTTATTATCAACGATGATGGTCCCGAAGAGTTCAAGTTTATCGGGATCAATATTTTCTCCTTTCGGGACATCTGGTTTGTCGATAACCCACTCCGTCCTGTCCGGCCGGAAAAGATTTTCTTCTGAGATTATGGCGTAGGTGTCTGCTGAGTAAGCCGAATTTGAAGTTAAAAATAATATACTCACAAGCAGATTCGTTACTTGCAGAAAGGAAATTTTAGACATCTTTAGAAATCCCCACTATTTTTTTAAAGATTATTTTATACAACAATTATTATACTACTTATATTAAAAAAAGTCTAGATGGTTAGTTCTACCCATAATAGAAATAGTGGAGTCAACCTGTGTTATCTTGGGGCTAGCGCAATTACCTTTTAAGATGAGAAAACCCCTATTTATCCTCTGTCTGTAGTACCCAAGTTATCATTAAGGCCTCTTTTTTATAAACGTTTGATATGATTTGATGGCTTTAGGAGAAGGACTTTTTTATTATACGTTTCCAGATTGTAGTGAGTCGCGATAGCATAAAAACCTGTGTGTTTCAATTTCAAAAAGAAGAGTGAAATCATTTGTCAAATCATACTCTTTGTGCTAATGGTTGAGTGTATTTTTGTGAAGGCTTAAGGAAGAGAAAGAAGATGGCGCATAGAATTGAAGTAGGATTTAAACCTTCGGTGAAAGATGCCTGGGGTGAAAAGATAAAGAGGAGAATTTGGGAGGACCTCCACTATCGAGTTGAAAGAGTGGAAGGAATAGAGGTGTATATTCTTGATAGGGATTTGTCTTTGGATCAACTCAAAAAGATTGCGGAGGGCCCTTTTGTTGATCCTATCATTCAACAGTATACTATCGATAAACCACTCGCTTTGGATTTTGACTGGATTATTGAAGTGGGTTTCAGACCCGGGGTGACGGATAATGTGGGGAGAACTTCCCGTGAAGCGATAGCACTGGTATTAGGTATTGGATTGAAAGAGGAGGAAAAGGTCTATACCTCCAAACAGTGCCTTATAAAAGGGGATTTGACTTATGAGGAAGTTGAGAAGATCGCCACGGGGATTTTGGCTAATGAGTTAATCCAACAGTGTGCCATAGTGAATAAAACTGATTGGGATTCAGAGAAGGGAATGCCACTGGTTATTCCCCGGGTGAAGGGAGATAGTACTAGTAACAAGGTGGACGAGATCGATCTGGATATAGATGAAGAAAGGTTAATGAAGATAAGTCAGGAGCGGGTTTTAGCCTTAAATTTGGATGAGATGAAGGCTATTAAACGTTACCTAAAAGATGGTAAGGTTTTAAGAGAGCGAGAAGAAATGGGGTTGGGCGGCAGGTTAACAGATGTCGAGATAGATGCCCTCGCCCAGACCTGGTCTGAACACTGCAAGCATAAGATCTTCAACGGAATAATTCGTTACCAGGACGAAAATGGTAAGGTAAGGATTATAGAGAGTTTATTTGATACCTTTATTCGGGCGGCGACTGATAAGATTCGAGCGTCCCTTGATGAAGATTGGTGCCTCTCGGTTTTTGAGGATAATGCGGGGGTTATTGCATTTAATCGTGATTATAGCCTGGTCTTCAAAGTAGAAACCCATAACAGCCCTTCCGCCTTAGATCCTTACGGGGGGGCGCTTACGGGAATTGTGGGAGTAAATCGGGATCCCTTTGGGACAGGAAGGGGAGCGAAACTGATATTCAATACAGATGTCTTCTGTTTTGCCTCCCCCTTTTATGAAGATCCCCTGCCTCCTCGACTGCTTCATCCCAAACGTATTTATGAGGGAGTAAGGGAGGGGGTTGAACATGGAGGAAACAAGAGTGGAATTCCTACGGTGAACGGTTCTATAGTCTTTGATAATAGATTTTTGGGCAAACCCCTGGTCTATTGTGGAACCGGGGGGATTATGCCCCGGGTGGTGGGGGGAGAACCTTCACACTTAAAGGCGGCTTTTCCTGGAGACCTGATCGTAATGACGGGTGGACGCATCGGCAAGGATGGTATTCATGGTGCTACCTTTTCTTCAGAAGAGCTGCATGAGGAATCACCTGCCACTGCCGTTCAGATTGGTGATCCCATCACGCAGAAGAGAATGACTGATTTTTTGTTGAAAGCAAGGGACTCAGGTCTCTATCACTGCATTACAGATAATGGGGCGGGAGGCCTTTCTTCTTCGGTGGGAGAGATGGCCATAAAGAGTGGAGGGTGTAAACTGCATCTGGAGAAGGCACCGCTTAAATATGCAGGCTTACAGCCCTGGGAGATTCTGCTCTCTGAGGCGCAGGAACGAATGACCCTATCCGTAAGCCCGGAGAAAATTGATCAATTTCTCTTACTGGCTGAAAAGATGAATGTAGAGGTGAGTGTATTAGGGGAGTTTACCGATAGCGGTAAATTTCACATCCTCTATGAGGGCAAAACGGTTGCGTATCTGGATATGGATTTCCTCCATAAAGGTGTTCCTCCCCTTAGGATGGAGGCCAAGTGGGAGTTCAAGCGGTATGAAGAACCTCGGAGTGAATCACCCGCAGACCTTACTCCTTCTTTAAAGGAAATGCTTTCCAGGCTCAATATTTGCAGCAAGGAGTCTGTGATCAGACAGTATGATCATGAGGTGCAGGGCGGAAGTGTGGTAAAACCTCTGGTGGGATTACATGAGGATGGTCCCGGAGATGCTGCCGTTATCAGACCCCTGATGGAGAGTATGGAAGGGGTAGTAGTGAGTCACGGTATCTGTCCTCGATACGGTGATATCGATACCTACCACATGATGGCCTGTGCCATCGATGAGGCACTCAGGAATTATATCGCGGTAGGCGGGAGTCTTAAACGGGCAGCCGGACTTGATAATTTCTGCTGGTGTGATCCCGTCAAGTCTGATAAGACCCCTGACGGTGAATATAAACTGGCGCAGCTGGTGAGGGCTAATATGGCCCTCTATGACTATACAACCTGTTTTGGTATTCCCTGTATCTCAGGCAAGGATAGTATGAAGAATGACTATCGGATCGGGGATAATAAAATCTCGATTCCACCAACGGTACTTTTTTCTATAATGGGTAAGATAGAGGACGTGAGGAAGGCGGTGACCATGGATGTCAAGCAGGCAGGTGATCTGGTGTACATTGTGGGAGAGACCTTTGATGAATTAGGTGGGTCTGAATATTATGCCCTGCGGGGATATGTAGGAAACAGGGTTCCAAAGGTTGATGGGCCTCGTGCAAAAAAGATGTATTTGGCTTTAAACAAGGCAGTGGATTCAGGGCTGATTGCAAGCTGTCATGATTGTTCCGATGGAGGGATGGGAGTGGCTTTAGCTGAGTGCAGTTTTGCCGGTGGATTGGGGATGGAGATTGATCTTCGTGCAGTGCCCACAGGTGGGATTGCAAGGAATGACACCTTATTTTATTCTGAGTCGGCAAGTCGTTTCATTGTTACCGTGTCCCCCCACCTGAAAGGTGAGTTTGAGAAGGTAATGAAAGGGAATACCATTGCAGAAATTGGCAGGGTTGTGACAGATAGTGTGTTCAAGGTCGTGGGATTAGAAGGGAAAGTAATGGTTCATGCGGATATTTATGAACTCAAGCAGGCCTGGAAAAGCCCCCTGTCTTTTTAATTCATTAATCTCAGATGGAAAGAATATAGTTAAAGTGTTGTGTGTTAAACCCGCAACCCATAACTTATAGTATGCGGTGTGCGGTCTAAAACATTTAATAACGTAAAAAATAGTGGATCAGCGTTTATCTGCGGGAATCTGCGTCCTCGTAAAACCCAGATTTTGCAGTGGGTGTCGTAGCGAGGCGTAGAAAACCGCAGCGAAACGCGCAGTTGGATCGATTTTGCGACAA
>JAZFSJ010000178.1:0-2089 GCA_036446115.1 Thermodesulfobacteriota bacterium
GTTTTCTGAAATGATAAAATGACTAATCACGGTGAGACCCTGAAAATTCAACAAATTGATAGCTACAAAGATTAAAAATACTATTACTGGTGTCCTTGATCTGTGTTCAGGCCGGTATTGGAGATTGAACCTCCTTATAATTGTTGCCTTAATATTACTATTTGCCGGCTTCTATGGCATTGCATCGGGTGGTGGTCACGGAGGTGGCCATGGCGGTTCAAATGATCATCATTCTCCTTCAGGTTCCGGACTGGTTGAAGTTTTGGTCAGTGCAGTCCTTATCCTGATGCTTCTGGCCGCTGGTGTCCTGGCAGTGACTAAACGTATTAAGGTGCCATTTGCTGTCGCGCTGGTCTTTGCCGGATTTGCTGTGGCTCAACTTGCTCCCTATGGGCATGATATATTGCGGCCATTTGTGGATTACAAATTTACACCTGAGGTCTTTTTATATGTTTTTCTGCCCACGCTTATCTTTGAAACAGCCTTTAATATGGATACACGTGAATTGCGTGATAACATATTACCGATTACCACGTTGGCTATTCCGGGACTGCTGATTTCCACTGCCATTATCGGTTTGCTTGTATCAAAATTTACACATATCGAGCTTCCCGCTGCCCTGCTCCTCGGGGCAATCCTCAGTATTATCGATCATGTTGCGGTTGGTGCACTCTTGAAACAGGTAGGTGCGCCAAAGAGGTTGATGATCCTCATGGAGGGAGAGAGTCTGCTTAGTGAGGTTACACTTATTGTAGCTGCTCACATTCTGTTTGGGATGGCCTTTGCGGGGCATATTTCATCAGGGTCTGTATTATCCGGGGTAGTTAAGTTCTTTATCGTCTTTGCCGGTGGAATTTCGGTTGGAGTGTTGACTGCGTTGATTACCGGATTTATATTGAGCAAAGTGCGTGATAATCCATTGATAGAACTTTCCCTGATAATAATACTCGCTTACATGTCCTTTTTTATTTTAGAACATTATTTTCATGTCAGTGGAGTTCTGGCAACTGCATCAGCAGGGATAATCATGGGGGGGTGGGGACGTTCCAAGATATCACCTTCCGTGCACAAGCTGCTTGCCGAGGTGTGGGAGTACCTGGCTTACCTTGCTAATGCTTTTATTTTTCTGCTGCTTGGTTTGCAGATCAATATTCCTTCACTGGTGAAATCTCTGCATATTCTGGTATGGGTGATACCTGCAATGCTGCTGGCCAGGGCTATTATAGTCTACGGCCTTATACCAATAGTTGGATGTCTTCCTAATACCTTTCGAATAGATCTGCGCTATCAGACTGTCATGTACTGGGGTAGTATGCGTGGGGGTATAGCTATTGCCATGCTTTTGAGCCTTGGGGCTTTCAAATATACTGAGACATTTGTAGCTGTAATAACCGGTGCGGTACTCTTTACTCTTATTGTAAAGGGCCTCAGTATAAAGAAGCTTGTGACAATGCTGAAGTTGGATAAGCCTTCGCTTGCAGACAAACTGGCTCAATTGGAAAGTGTTTTCTCGGCAAAGAAACATGCTCTGACTCGTATTCCTGAACTACGGTCCGGAGGGCTCTTCTCCTCCAGTATCGCTGATAGTTTATATGCCAAGTGTAAAACCAGTATGGATGAAACCCATTTGGAATTGGAAGAGCTCAGGCTGGAAAAACTGGATAAAGAAAAAGAGGTTCAGATGGTATTCTTTCGATGTTTTGCCGAGGAGAAGGCCATGTACTACGAGATGTTCAGTAAAGAACATCTGACTGAGAGTGCCTATCGAGATCTTTCATACTCCATTGATATTCAGATGGATGCACTGAGGTATCAAAGCTGTCTGCCGGAAACGTCCCTTCACTCGATGGGAGGGAAACAAAAGGAAAGGATTTTGAACGTTCTGCTGACACGTATGCTGTTCCTGAGGTTTCTCCATGATAAGCTTCATGCCACACGTACGGCAATTCAATATGAGGAGGTATGGGGTCGATATCAAGCGAGTGCGCGAGTGCTTAAAAGCCTGGATGAAATAACGCAGCATACTCCTGGCCGTGCTGTGGTGATAGGAGAAGTACGCAAAGCTTACTATCGTTGGAATGAATCTGCA
>JAZFSJ010000179.1:0-5630 GCA_036446115.1 Thermodesulfobacteriota bacterium
AAATTTCAGCACTACATTCTCAAATTCAAAAATCTTGGTGTACTGCTTTACCAAAGCATTCTTGGGCTTGACCATAATATCCACTAGAGCCTCTTTACTCAACTCATCCAAGGTAGCTATGACAGGAAGCCTTCCCACAAACTCGGGAATTAAACCATATTTGAGCAGATCCTGCGGCTGAATCTCTTTTAGTATCTCACCGATCTTCTTCTCTTCCTTCTGCTTTATATCAGCGCCAAAACCTATAGTCTTTGTCCCAATCCTCTGTTGAATAATAGTTTCCAACCCATTAAAGGCCCCACCGCAAATGAACAAAATGTTAGTAGTGTCAACTTGAAGGAATTCCTGTTGGGGATGCTTTCTCCCTCCTTTGGGAGGGATATTGGCTACTGTACCCTCAATAATCTTAAGGAGCGCCTGCTGGACCCCCTCTCCCGAAACATCACGGGTAATAGAAGGGGTGTCCGATTTTCGGGAAATCTTATCAATCTCATCAATATAGACAATGCCCCTTGAAGCCTTATCGATATTGTAATCACATAGTTGCAATAAACTTAAAATAATATTCTCTACATCCTCCCCCACGTAGCCGGCCTCCGTTAAGCTGGTAGCATCAGCAATGGTAAAAGGCACATTCAAAACACGGGCTAAGGTCTGGGCGAGTAAGGTCTTTCCCGTTCCCGTGGGACCTATGAGGAGGATGTTGCTCTTCTGCAACTCCACCTCATCCACATTAGTAGAGGAATCTATCCTCTTGTAATGATTGTGCACCGCTACGGATAAAATTTTCTTTGCTCTTTCCTGTCCGATGACATATTCATCCAAAGCTTCCTTAATCTCACTGGGCTTGGGGATAGTCGATTTCCTCCGACTTATGGCTTCTCTCTCATTTTCCTCTGTAATGATATCATTACACAACTCAATACACTCATCACAAATATAGACCGAAGGTCCTGCTATAAGCTTCCTCACCTCATCTTGATTTTTTCCACAAAATGAGCAAAATAGATTTCCGTATTTATTAGAGTCCTTTCGATTCACCATTTTCCCCCTTTACTTTTGTTTTTTTTCTCCCCCACCCTTAACTTTTTCTGCCTTAGCAATAACCTCATCGATGATCCCATATTCTTTAGCCTGCTCACCATTCATGAAAAAATCTCTATCAGTATCTTTCCTTATCCTCTCCTGGGGCTGTTTTGTATGTTTTACTAATATGAAATCCAGTTCTTCTCTCATCCTCAAAATCTCCTTAGCATGAATATCGATATCAGAAGCTTGTCCCTGGAAACCACCTAAAGGCTGATGAAGTAATATCCGAGAATGAGGCAGTGCATATCGTTTTCCTCTTTCCCCTGCAGCTAAAAGAACCGCTGCCATACTAGCGGCCTGGCCCATACACAAAGTAGAAACATTAGGCTTTATATACTGTATGGTATCATAAATAGCAAGTCCCGCTGTCACTACTCCGCCAGCAGAATTGAGGTAGAGATGGATATCTTTATCAGGGTCTTCAGATTCTAAAAAAAGCATCTGAGCAATCACAATACTAGCAGTATCGTCATCAATTACACCACCTAAAAAGATGATCCGATCCTTTAAAAGACGTGAGTAGATATCATAAGCCCTCTCCCCCCGATTGGTCTGCTCTACTACCATAGGAACTAACGTCATTCAATACCCTCCCTTAAGATTTTTCGTTTTTGGCCACTTCTACAATCTCAGCCCTTTCCAGTAAAAAGTCAAGGGACTTATTTTCCAACAATTTCGCCTTAAATCCTTCCCATAATCCTTGTTTCCTATAAAAATCCCTGACTTTCTCAACCTCTTGATTATTTGATTTGGCAATCTCTTTAAGCTTTTCCTCTACCTCATCATCACCCACCGTGATATCCTCCTTCTTAGCAATGACCTCAATCAAAAGGGAACATTTAACCTGTTTTTCAGCCTCATTCCTGTAATTTTCTTTCATAGTATCAGCAGGTATGCCCAATTTTTCCAAACTTGAACCCTGGGAAAGAAGAACCCGTTGAGTATCGGCCATCATAAATTCAATCTGGCGTTCAACCATTGATGAGGGGGCCTCAGAAGGGTTTTTCTCAATCAATTGTTCTATTAGCTTATTCTTAACTGATGATTCTATCCTCTGCTTTTCCTCTTTTTCTATACTCTCCTTAAGTTTCTCTCTTAAATCCTCTAATCCCTGATATTCACCAAGGTCCCTGGCAAAATTATCATCTAGTTCAGGAAGAATCTTCTTCTTTAAACCCTTAATCTTTACCTTTAAATCAACCTCTTTGCCTGTTAAATCTTTTCGGTAATAATCTTCAGGGATTTTAAGCATAATTTCTTCAGAAGAATCTTTTCTTAAGCCTATGAGTTTCCGACTCAATCCCGGAAGAAAGGTATCAGGACCAACTTCTAACAAATGATCCTTAACCTCCCCCCCTTCAAAAGGTTTCCCTTGGAAATTTCCGTTGACATCCACTAGAATAAAATCCCCCACTTTAATTGGTCGATCCTCTTCAACTTCCTTAAGAGAGGCATGCGACTCTCTAAGCATATCCAACCTGTCTTCTACATTTTTCTGAGTGATTATCAGTTTTTCTTTTTCTACCTTTAGTTTGAGATAATCCTTTAATTCGATTTCTGGTTTTATTTCAAAGCTGGCGGAATAAGAAAATTCTTTTCCCTCTTCCAAAATTCCATTTTCCACCACCGGCTGTGAAACTGGTACAATCTGCATCTTCCTTAGAGCTTCGGGATAGGAAGCTTGAACAAGCTTTGAAACAACCTCTCCTTCAACCTGCTCCTTATAATATTTTTTTAATATATCCTTCGGAACCCTACCCGGACGAAACCCTCTTATCTTAGCCGTTTGCTTTAACTTTTGGTAGATTGAATCAACCTCTTCTGTTACCTTTTCTGGGGGTATAACCACATTGATTTTCTTCTTAACCGGTCCCAGTTGTTCAACTTTAACATCCACAGAAATTTAATCCTTTGAAATAAAATAATCATCTTGGTGGTGCGAGAGGGGGGAATCGAACCCCCACGGTTGCCCGCTGGATCCTAAATCCAGTGCGTCTGCCAAATTCCGCCACTCTCGCAAGAGTAAATCTTAAGATCTAAACAGCGTCACCTCTGGATTTTGTTTACACAGGCTTTTTCCTGTAATCTTCCAGCTTATACTTCAGCAACCTTTTTCTAGCTTCCTCATTCTCCTTCAACCTTGCTTGTAACCTCTCGAACAGAAACACCGCAACTAGACACATGATGGGAACTAAAATCCTCATTCCCCCCTCATACTTTAAAATTGCATAAAGGGTAAATACCACAAGAAATAGTTCAAACAGAGAAAAAAGCCCCATAACACCTCTCTTTTAAGCAACGCAAGATTTGCAAACCTCTGCTCAACTTACTTCAGCCAAGTATCTGGTTGAACTAACACTCTAATCTATTAGTATAACATGAACAAAATTGTAAATCAAACACTATTCAAAGAACTGATATTTTTACTAGTATCTCTCGCCTAATCTATTAAAAACAATCACAATCTTAAAGGGTTTTAGTAATACATAAATCTTATAAATAAGCACAAGATTCATACCTCTTCCTTCCCCTCTATATGTTTCGGAAAAAGTGAAAAAGTCTTTATGAATTTTTTGATGTATTCCTTTAAAATCCTTCTTCTTCAACATTTTTTATAAATATCTTGACACCGGACAAAAGAACGTTTTATTATTTTGTTTAAAGGAAGGGGTATTATGCTAGGGAACCTCGGTAGATTACTGGTAAGCAAAAAAATTATAACCGAGCAGCAATTACAAAAAGCCTTAGCGGAACAAAAAAGCTCAGGTGAACAGTTCGGTTCTACTCTAATCAAATTGGGCTTTATTAAAGAAGAGTTCCTGCTTTCCTTTCTGAGTAACCAATACGGAATTTCCTCCATTAATCTCCGTGAATTTAACATCAATCCCGACTTAACTAGATTAATTCCAGCAGACCTTGCCCAGAAATATCTAGTCTTTCCCTTAGCCTTGAAGGGGAATACTCTGGTTATTGCTATGGCGGATCCCTCAAATATCTTCGCTATCGATGATATCAAATTTTTAACCGGTTATCGTATTGAGGTACTCGCCACTGTTGAAAGTGCCATTAAAGACACTATTAATGAATACTACGCTGCTTCAACCAATTTAAGCGCCTTGGTGTCTCATATGGAAGACGAGGCAGTAGAATTCATCGAGGAAGGAGATGAAATCGATCTCAGTGAACTCAAATCTGCAAGTAAAGATGCCCCTGTCATTAAATTGGTTAATGGAATGCTCAGTGATGCAATAAAGAGAGGTGCCAGCGACATTCACGTAGAACCCTATGAGAAGGTTTTTAGAATTCGCTTCCGCATCGATGGCATCCTCTACGATGTAATGGCCCCTTCTTTAAAATATAAAAACGCCATTATTTCCCGTATTAAGATTATGTCTAGTTTAGATATTGCTGAAAGACGATTGCCTCAAGATGGACGGATCAAAATCAAAACGGATAAAAACCGAGACGTAGATTTTCGGATTTCTGTTCTTCCCACCCTTTTCGGTGAAAAGGTGGTGCTGCGCTTGTTAGATAAATCGAGCCTGCAATTAGACATGACCAAGCTAGGTTTTGAAGGAGATGATTTAAAAAACTTTCAAAAGGCCATTAATCAACCTTTTGGGATGGTCCTGGTCACTGGGCCAACGGGAAGCGGCAAGACCACTACCCTCTATTCTGCCCTAAGTGAATTAAACAAAGTTTCAGAAAATATTTCCACCGCAGAAGATCCAGTTGAGTATAATCTCATGGGGATCAATCAGGTACAAATTCATGAAGAGATTGGCTTAACCTTCGCCAACACCTTAAGGGCCTTTTTACGACAAGACCCTGATATTATTCTGGTAGGTGAAATTCGTGATTATGAGACTGCTGAGATCGCAATCAAGTCCGCCCTTACTGGCCACCTAGTCCTAAGTACCCTCCATACCAACGATGCGCCAAGTTCTGTGAATAGACTCCTTAACATGGGAATTGAGCCTTTTCTCATTTCCTCTTCAGTCATCCTTATACTGGCTCAAAGACTGATAAGGAAAATCTGCCCTGAATGTAGAACATCTATAACCCTGAATGAACAAGTCTTTACCGAACTAGGCATTAAAGCAGAGGAGTTTCACACAACCACCCTATACAAAGGAGCTGGCTGCAGGCATTGCAGCAATACAGGATTTAAAGGACGAATGGCAATCTATGAAGTAATGCCTCTTAACGAAGACCTAAAAGGGCTTATTCTCAAAGGTGCTTCTAGCACTGATCTCAAAAATAAGGCAGTAAAATCCGGCATGTCGACTCTTAGATCAAACGCCATTAAAAAAATGAAGCAAGGGTTAACCACTGTGGAAGAGGTTTTAAGGATTACCTTTGCTGATTAATCCCGGATTTTTTAAACTAATAACTAAAGTTATTTCAGCAATTTCCGATAAGGTTTTTTGAGAAAGGTGTAATCGATCCCTTTCGAATGCCTTAGAAAGGAGCAATTAATGCCAGCTTATCTCTGGGAAGGAAAAAACCCACGAGGGGACACACAAAAAGGTGAAATGGAG